>JABMPV010000500.1 GCA_013202595.1 bacterium | reverse complement strand
GTTCCAAGAGGGCGACGACGCGATCCCGGCGTTGGCGCTTTTCGTACATGTTGTGGATGACGAAGGATTCGCCGACGAGGCGCTCGACGCGCTTGCGCGGATCGAGGCTGCTGTAGGGATCCTGGAAAATGAACTGCATGTGCCGGCGCAGACGACGGAGGTCCGCCTGTGAGAGATGGGTGATGTCTTCGTCCTGGAAAACGATGCGTCCGCCGGTCGGTTCGATAAGACGCAGCATGGCCCGACCCAAGGTGCTCTTGCCGGACCCGGACTCGCCGACCAGGCCGACCACCTCACCCGGTTCCACGGCGAACTCGACCTCTCTGAGAATTGTGAGAGGGCTGTGCTCGACACCAACAGTGAGATTGGCGACTTCGAGGAGGCTCATATGTACTCCTCTCCGCCGAACTCGTCACCGATGAACTGGAAGGCCATGGCCGCCAGGACGATCATCCCGCCGGGGAACAGGGCGGTCCACCACTTGCCCGTGATGATGTCGGGAGCGCCCTCAGCCACCATGACGCCCCACTCAGCAGTAGGCGGCCTGATGCCCACGCCGAGGAAGGCAAGGCCCGCCACCGTGAGGATGGCCCATCCGGCCACGAGTGCCGCCTGCACGAACGAGGGTCCCAGCGAGTTCGGCATCACGTGACGGAAAGCGATTCGCCATCTGCCGTTTCCGGCGAGACGCGCTCCATCGACATATTCGAGTTCACGCTCTGCAAGAACCTGGGCGCGCGTCAGCCTGATGAAATACGGGATGTAGGCCACCGTCACCGCAATGACCACATTGGGCACGCTGTTGCCGATGGCAGCCACGAGAACGAGGGCCAGGACGAACCCGGGGAAGGCGAGCACGACGTCGGTCAGTCGCATGATGATCTCGTCGGTGGTGCCACCGAAGTAACCCGAGATCACACCGATGGTCGACCCCACGACCATGGCCAGCACTGCGATGACCACACCGATGCTGATGTCGAGGCGCGTCGCGTGCACTGCACGGGCGAAGACATCCCTGCCGAACTTGTCGGTGCCGAACAGGTTGTCGGCCGAAGGTCCCTGATAGAAGTTGGCCGGATCCGTGGCCCTCGGGTCGTCCACCATGAACGGGCCGAAGATGCCCACCACGATGTAGATGGACAGGATCACGAGACCGACGATCAACAGTGGCTTGCGGCGCCACAGTGGGAGACGCACTGCCTGCGCCGTCATCTCGGGAGCGACGAATCGCTCCTCTCCGCCGGTGAAGCCGTCGAGCGGTTCGGACGTCACGTCGACACCTTCTTCCCCAGTCGGATACGCGGGTCGATCCAGGCGTAGATGAGATCGATCACCACATTGAGCATCACGTAAAGGATCCCGACCACGATGACGAAGCCCTGCAGGGCCTCCAGATCGTTCACCTGGATAGCGCTGTAGGCGTAGCGGCCGACGCCGGGCCAGGCGAACAGCACCTCGAGGATGATGTTGCCGCCCAGCATGTAGCCAAAGACGATGCCGATGGCGGTCGTGACGGGAAGCAGAGCATTGCGGAATCCGTCACGGAAGAGCACTTCCCAGTAGGGGACGCCGACGGCTCGCGCCGTCCGCACGTGCTCCGATTCGAGGGCGTCGATCATCGAGGCCCGCACCATCTTGAGGATCGGTGCCGCCAGCACAAACCCCAGAGTGATCACAGGAAGCGCCAGATACCGGAAGGCCTCGAGCGCCACCCCGAACTGACCGCTCAGCATGGCGTCGATGGTGTAGAAGCCTGTGATGGTGCCCGGTGGATCGGTCCCGATGGCCAGGCGGTCGATTGGACCGGGGAACCATCTCAGTCGGAAGAATAGGAAGTAGATGAGCAATAGGCCGAGCCAGAACAACGCCATGGACGAGCCGAGGACGGCGAACACCCTTGCAGTGGCATCGACCCACGTTCCCTTGCGAGCTGCGGCGACGATTCCGAATGGAATACCTATCAGCGCGGCAAGGAGCACTGCATAGAAGGCGAGTTCGAGAGATGCCGGAAGCCTTTCGAGCAACTCTGTCGTGACGTCGCCTTGGGTTCGAATGGAGACGCCCAAGTCCCCGGTGAACACGCCGACCATGTAGTCCTTGAACTGCACGAGCATCGGGTCGGAGAACCCGTACGCCTCACGGATCTGCTCTACCTTCTCCTCGTTCGCGTACGGCCCGGCGCGAACGATGGCGGCATCGCCGGGGAGAACCCGCACGATGAAGAAGACGATGACGACGATGCCCACGATGGTGACCAACGAGAACAACAGCCGCTTACTCAGATATCGCCACATACCCCTCCCAATAAGGGTGCGGCCGGGGCCCGGAGGCCCCGGCCGCCATTCACCCTATCTCTTCGTCTGTCAGCAGTCGGATGTGGTTGCGAATTCCAGATCCGGGACCAGCGAGTAGCCGGTCTTCACGCCCGTCACACACTTGCCGGTGACGATCGTCCGGGTGGCTGCCCACATGGGCGCCCACACCGCGTTGTCCCAGAAGATCTGCTGCGCCTGGGAGGACGCATCCTGACGAACGGCCGGGTCGAGCGAGAACTTGCCCGAGTCCACGATGGCGTCGTAGTTCGCATCGCAGAAACCCGAGTAGTTGACGAACGATCCGCACTGTGTGAGGAACTGCATCTGATAGAAGGGATCCTCACCCCATGAGAACCAGTCGTGGATCAACATCGGGAGCTCGCCTGCGCTGGCACGGGCCGCCCAATCGGCGTCCGGCAGTACCTGCACCTCGACGTTGATTCCGACCTGACGCAGGTTCTCCTGGATCAGCACGGCGGCTTCCTGGTCGATGAGGCGCGACTCGCGCACACCGAGCACCAGGTTGACGTCGGTCTCACCTGACGTTGCGAGCAAGGCACGGGCCTCGTCGAGGTCAGTCGAGTAGTTGGCGCCAATGGCCGCGTCGTGGGTCTCCATCGGAGTCGTCACAACACCCTGGGCAGGTTCGGCATAGCCGAACATGACCTGATCGATGAGCGCCTGATACGGGACCGCCTTGATGATGGCGCGCCGCAGGTCCACATTCGGGATCAAGTTGACGTTCATCGCCATGTAGTTGACACCCGATGTCGGGAACTCGAAGATCTTGACATTGGGATCACCGGCGAGCTCGGGAAGGAGCCTCTCCGGCACACCCGTCGCCACATCGATCTCGCCGGTACGGACCAACTGCGCCCGCTGGGTCGCATCAGGAACGGTCCTGACGACGATTCCGGCGTTGGCGATGCTGTCGAGTGCCCAGTAGTACGGGTTGATGTCGAGAACGACCTGGGTGTCCGGGCTGAACTCACTGATGTAATACGGTCCCGACGATGCGCTCGTTGTGTTCAAGTAGGTGAAGCCCCACGGGTCCTCAGCGGTTGCGTTCGCAGTAACGACGTCCTCGTTGAGGGCACCGAACACCTGGAACGTCATGAACCGCTCGAACAGCGGGCTCTGCACCGTGGTCTCGATCTGGAACGTCAGATCATCGACCACAGTCAACTGCGAGGCATCGCCGACACCGATGAACGGCAGCAGAACGCCAATGTACCCCGGGCCCTCGATGGAGCGCTGGAACGTGTACCTGTAGTCGGAAGCCAGAACCGGGTCGCCGTTCTCGAACTTGGCCTCGGGGCGCAAGCTGAATGTCGCAAGGAGTCCGTCTCCGGCCGGCTCGACCGTGTAAGAGACCGCACCCGCTCCGACGTGGTCGGTGCTGCCGGTGAGCTTTCCGCCGGCACCCTCGATCGGCACCTGCTCGATGAGCGGCTCGAAGACATGATGAGTGACCATGTACGCCGTCGTCGAGCGGAACGTATGAGGCTCGGCGACGTTCGGCGTATCCGAACCGGCGAACACGAGCACCGGCTTGTCGGCAGCCGGTGCCGCCGTTGTCGTCACTGCCGCTGTGGTCTCCGTTGTGCCTTCAGTCGTTTCGGTCGTGCCCTCGGTCGTATCAGTGCCCGCCGCAGCGGTCGTTGTCGTCGCCGGAGCGGCCGTGGTCGTCACGGCATCGTCGTCGTCGCCGCATGCCGCGGCTACGAGGACGAGGACGAGGAGTACTCCAAGCACTCTCGCCCCAAACCTATTCCTGCCCTTCATGCTTTCCTCCCGGATTGTCATTAGTCGAACACCTCTCGCGAGGTTCCGATCTCAGGAAATATACATTACGCGGCGCAGCGCGTGTCGTGCCTTTCTACTTGGAATACTCTGGAAGCCCGTCGAGATTGGTCCCAACGCCGATTTCCTCGACCTCGCCACCCCTCCTATAGAGGCGCGCTCCGGCCCTGCCGGACAGCGTCATCGACCCATCGTCGACCACCAGTATCGCTCCTTCTCTGAGAGCGACCACCGGCACGTCGTTACATGCAAGGTACTCCGTCAACCGCTGCTCCCGGGTCTCGCCCTGGTGATTCGAGTCGGGATCCCGATCGATGTAGTGCGGATTGAGTTGGAAGGGGATGAACCCGAACGACGCGAAGGTGGGCGGTTCGACGATGGGCATATCGTTGGTGGTCTTGATCGTGGGACCGGCGACGTTACTGCCTGCGCTGGCCCCCACGTACGTCATCCCCCCGTGGACCCGCTCGGAGATCGCGTCCAACATCCCCGTGGCGATGAGGCGATCGAGCAGCACGAAGGTGTTCCCGCCTCCAACGAAGACTGCGTCGGCATCGACGAGACCCACCAGAGGGTCCCGCGATCGATCGGCCCAGGATGCGGAGAGCCCCATCCGATTGAGTCGCTCGACGGTAGAAGTGCCGTAGGCCTCCTCGTCCATCCCCGCGAAGGGGACGAACACCACACGAGATCCTGCACCGATGAACTCCACCATCTGATCGGCGCAGTGATCGAGGTAGCCGCCGTCGGGTCCGGTCGAGTTGCTGATCAGCAGGAGCCTCATCTACCACAAAGAATAGGCGGCCAACGGACGGCCTCCGGGAGGTTCCGCTATGTTCGCTGTAGTCGGCCGGATTGGAGGAATCCGGGCGGCCAGGGAGCAGCCATGTCTGATGAACCCATTATCGACGACGTCGATGAACCGCGCACGCGAGCGGATTGGGTCGATCAGAAACTGAGGGAGGCAATCCTCTCCGGCGAACTCGTCCCCGGCCAGCGACTGCAGACGGCCGCCCTCGGCAAGATGTGGTCGGTCAGCCAGACACCGCTGCGGGAGGCATTCCAGCGACTCGCCGTCGAGGGTCTGCTCGATCTGGTACCCCAACGCGGTGCACGTGTGGCCGGGGTCAGCCTGGCCGATGCCTACGAGGTGCACGAACTCCGATCGCTGCTCGAACCCGTTGCTCTCCGGATGTCCATGGGGAACGGTGACGACGAGTGGATCGCCGACCTCGACAGGGCGCACGCCTATCTCACCACGGAACTCAGACGCGAGGAACCCGACCGGGGAGCAGTGGAGGCAGCCCACCGGGAGTACCACCAGACGCTGCTCGAGCGGTGCCCGTCCGGATGGATGCTGCGAATCCTCGATCTGCTCAACTCGCACATCATCCGCTACTGGACGCTCAGTGCAGCGCCGAGGCGGGACGTCGAGGCGGTCATTGCCGAGCACGATCGCATCCACGAGTACGTGCGGACGGGCAAGGTCGAAGTCGCAACGGCCGAACTCGGCGCACACCTCCAGAACGCACTGCACTCGGTCCTGGAGCGGATGACCGAATCCGCTCTGCAATCAGACGCCGACGAGGCCTGAGCGCAGTCGCGACTCCGCCAGGAACACTGCAGCATCGAGGGTTCCGCGACCTGAACCAGCGGCCTCCTCCAAGACCCTGCGGGTGGTGTCGTGGATCTTCTGCAGCGAGACGAGGGCCCTGTCCCACGAGTAACCGTCGGGATGGAACTCCTCGACGATGTTGATGATGCCGCCGGCATTGGCCACGAAATCCGGGACGTAGGTGATGTCCGCGGAAGCCAACCGGTTCGCATCCTCGGATGTCAGCAACATGTTGTTCGCTGAACCCACGACCGCGGTGCAGTCCAGACGCGGGACAGAGATCTCATCGAACACTGCTCCGAGAGCGCAGGGCGCGAGGATGTCGCACTTCTCGAACAGGATCTCGTCGACACCCACGACGCGGGCGCCCGTCACGGCCTCGACCTTCTCCACCGACGAGGCAGACACATCGGCGATGACGAGCTTGCACCCGATATCGGCCAACAGTTCGGCCAGGACGGCGCCCACCTTGCCAACGCCTTGGACGGCCACCACCCGGCCGGAGATGTCGGAAGTCCCCCAGAGAAACTCTGAGGTGGCCCGGATGGAGGCCAGGACACCGTGAGCCGTCGCTGGCGACGGATCGCCCGAACCGCCCGATTCGATCGGAAGGCCCGATACGTGTTTGGTGACAGACGCCACCACCGTCATGTCGGCGACGGTGCTGCCGACATCCTCTGCCGTCACGTATGCCCCGCCGAGGCGATCGACCGCCCTTCCGTAGGCCTTGAGTAACTCGGGGGTCTTGTCGCGTTCGGGGTCGGCGATGATCACGGCCTTACCCCCACCGAGTGGGAGTCCGGCTGCCGCCGCCTTGAAGGTCATCCCGCGCGACAGACGCAAGACGTCGAAGAGCGCCTCATCGTCACTGGCGTACGGCCGGATACGAGTTCCTCCGAGGGAAGGACCAAGAACCGTCGAATGAATCCCGATGATTGTCCGAAGGCCGGACTCGGGATCTGACCCGAACCACAAGCCCTCGTGACCTCGTTCGCGGAGTTCATCGAAGACGTGCTGCGTGACTCCCAAGGACACCTTCTCACTGTTGCTGACGTAAAATATAGATTCCGCGAGCAGGAGTCTGCACGATAGATGCGCCCTGAGGCAGATTTACTCACCGTCCTGGGCCGAACACCTGTGATAGGAATCATGCGAGGGTGCCCCCTCGAGCATGTGATTTCGATGGGAACAGCGGCCGCCGATGCCGGATTCGAGGTCATCGAAGTAACCAGCGATTCACCCAACCCCGCCGAGGCAATCGGCAGACTCAGGGAGTCGTTCCCCGGTCTGCTCGTCGGTGCAGGCACCGTGCTCACCCCTGCCGACGTGCCGAGGGTCGTCGATGCCGGGGCATCCTTCATCGTCACACCGATGCTCTCCATGCCCGTGATGGAGGCGGCCGTCGCTCTAGGTGTGCCCATCATCCCGGGAGCGGCGACACCCACTGAGATCTGGCAAGCCCTGGAGGCAGGCGCAGCGGCGGTCAAGGTGTTCCCGGCGCGCGAGTTGGGCGGCCCCTCGTACCTCGGCGCGATCCGGGCTCCGCTCGGACATCCGCCCCTCGTCCCCACCGGAGGCGTCGGAGCAGCCGACGCACGGGCCTATCTCGATGCCGGCGCGCTCGCCCTCGGAATCGGCGGATCGGTCTTCAGCAAGACGGCCCTCGTCGACGGCGACGCCGCAGGGGTAGCGTCGCGTGCATCGGCACTGATACGGGAGTTGCTATGACCTACGACATCGTCGGAGTCGGCGAGGCAATGCTTCGCCTCTGGGTTCCGGCGGGGGAGCGTCTCGAGGACGCTCCCTCGATCAAGGTGTCCGTCGCCGGCGCCGAGGCCAATGTCGCCATGGCCGCCGCGCGGATGGGTGCGCGCACTGCCTGGCTGTCGTCGCTGCCGGCCAACCCGCTCGGGAGAAGAGCGGCGCGCGACATCGCGTCACATGGCGTCGATGTCGGCCATGTCGACTGGGTCGACGGTGCCCGGATGGGCACCTACTACGTCGAGTTGAGCGTTCCCCCCCGGCCGATCACCGTCGTGTACGACCGGGCCGGTTCGGCCGCGGCAGCCATGACATCCGACTCGATCGCATGGCCGGTCGTCGAAAGCGCCCGCATTCTCCACCTGACGGGGATCACCCCGGCTCTGTCCGACACATGCAGGGACCTGTCTGAGGAGATCGTCACCAGGGCACGCGCGGCAGGCGCCATCGTGTCCATCGATGTCAACTATCGGAGGATGCTCTGGGAGCCGGCCGAGTGCAGAGCCGTCGTCGGGGCACTGTGCCGGGATGCAGACGTCGTCATCATCACCAGGGAAGATGCTCGTGACGTGTTTGGTATCGAGGGTGAGCCGGCAGAGGTGCTCGGAGCGCTCGGTTCCGAATTCGGCGCAGACCACCTGATCCTCACGGCCGGATCGGATGGCGGCTACTGGGCGACCGGAGGAGAGACGGGCCATTGCCCCGGCTACGCCCACGCCGAGACCATCGACCGGATCGGTGCAGGCGACTCCATGGCGGCCGGCGTGCTCGTCGGCCTCCTCGATGACGACCTGGAGCACGGCACGGCTCTCGGCGTCGCGATGTCGGCGCTCAAGTTGGGCATTTACGGAGATCAGTTGAGCGTCACCCCCGAAGAAGTCGAACGTCTGATGTCAGGTCATGGGAGAGAGGTATCTCGATGAAGCCGATCGCTGCACGGATCGAAGCGATGCCCCCGTCGGGCATCCGGGAGATCATGACGCTCGCAGATGCCACCCCGGGTGTCATCCGGCTGGTGGCAGGCGAGCCCAATTTCGCCACCCCGGATCACATCCTGGAAGCGGCGGCGCAAGCGGGACGCGACGGATACACCAAGTACACGTCCAACCGGGGCATCCTCGAACTACGCGAAGCGATTGTCACAAAACTCGAGGATCGGAACGGCTTCACCGTCGACACCGAGCAGATCGTCGTCACCCTGGGCGACATCAACGGGATCATCTCCTCGCTGCTCGCGCTGGTCGACCCCGGCGAAGCGATCCTCATCCCCGATCCCTCGTGGCCCAACTACGTCAGCGTCGCCGACATCGTCGGCGCCGAGGTGGTCCGCTTCCCGCTGCTCCCCGGATCCGGGTACCTGCCCGACATCGAGGCACTCGATCGCATCTGTGCGTCGACTCCCAATGCCAAGGCGATCGTCATCAACAGCCCGTCCAACCCGACGGGTGCGGTGTACGACGTCGCTTCCACCGAAGCCGTCCTGGAGATCGCGGCCCGCCACGATCTCTACCTGATCTCGGACGAGTGCTACGACGAGATCGTGTTCGACGGCGAGCACATCAGCCCGGCCTCGCTCGACGACTCCGGCCGGGTGGTCAGTGTCTACAGCGTCTCGAAGACCTATGCGATGACCGGGTGGCGCATCGGATACGTGGCGGCCAACGAGCACTTGACCACCATGATGTGCAAGACCCAAGAGGGCATGGTGTCGTGCCCGGTGGGGGTCGCCCAGAAGGCCGCCCAGGCAGCGCTGGAAGGGGATCAGTCCTGTGTCGCCGAGATGCGCGATGCGTACAAGGCCCGGCGAGATCGGGTCCTCCCTTTGCTCGAAGAGGCAGGAATCCTCCTCAGCAGACCCCACGGGGCGTTCTACGTCATGGTCGACACCTCGGCCACGGGGATGAACGGCTACGACATTGCCCGGCGCCTGGTCGCCGAGCACGGCGTCGCCATCGCTCCGGGGGAGACCTTCGGCCCCGGCGGTGAAGGCACCATCCGCCTCTCGCTGGCGACGGGTATGGACGACCTTCTGGAAGGCGTCGGCCGGGTGACGAAGGCACTCGAGGACTGGAGTTGGTAAGCCTCAGCGGTCGGTGACGGTCGAGACGTCGCCGTCACTCGATTGCAACCGGTCCGTTCTCTCCCATGTAGGTTCTCAGCAGGAGACTTCATGAACACGTGGGATGCCAGGGTTCTAGGCGCCACTGTCGGGGCGGTGGTGTTCGGACTTGCGTCCGGAGGCAGTGGCACGCTCCCGGGCATCGTGGTCGGCGTTGTCCTCGCTGAGGTCTACAACCGTCGAGACCGTCCAGAGTCGCCTCCCGACCCCTGGGTGAACAAGGCCTCCGACCCTGTCCCCGGCTCTCCGGATCTCCGGGTGGAGGCGTTCATCGCCGACGCGGTCGATCAAGGTGTCATCACGGTCGAGACGGCACAGGCGTTGCAGAGATTCCATCGGCGTCGACTCGTAGAACCGGAGCGGGACCGGGCCGAGGACCCGCAACCAGTTCCGCGCCCCACCGTCGCCCCGTCCCCCTCGAAGCCGGCAACTCCCTCTGCAGTTCCCGACTCCTGGTCACCTCCGGTCACGCCGACCCCGGCGGCGCGCCAGAGGTCTGCCTCACCGGAACCGGGCCCTGCCCGGACCCCCTCTCCGGCTCCCCGGTACTTCGACGGTCTGAAGGAGAGGCTGTCGCGATTGCGTCGCGAGGTCGCCTCGGACCTGGCCGTTCATGGTTTCTCATACGTTGGTATGGCGCTGACTTTCGTGGGCGTCTTCGGCTACATGTTCTTCAGCTTCCAGGACCTCGAGGACAAGTACCAGCCGATAGTCGAGGCGATCATTCCCACGGTCTTCTTCGGGTGGGCCTGGTATCTGCGTCGGCATGCTGCATCGATCGTGGCGAGGGTCCTCGAATTGCTCGGTGGCCTCGTTCTGCCTGTCATCCTCTACGCCGCTCTGGTGGACAACGCTCCCGTGCCGCCCGATCTGACAGGAGATCTCCTGATCGGGGGCCTCGTCGTGGTCGCGGCACTCATCGCCGCCCTCTACTGGTGGTGGAGCGCCCGTCACGAGGAGTCCGGCCTCCACTACCTGGTTGGGCCTGTGCTCTGGCTGGGGGCCTTGGCGGCAGGGTTCGTCTTCAAGGCCGATGAACCCCTCGTCGGCCCAGCCATCACGCGACTGGTGTCGCCTCAAGGGGCCACGGCGGCGGTTGGTGTCGCCATCACTCTTCTCGTGGCCTACGGGGTCGGATCCCGACGGTTCCGCAATTCAGTGATGGTGGCCGCCGTGCCGGCCGTCCCGATCGCCTACGCGATCACGGTGGGGCTGTCCATCGGCGAGGACTGGTCCCGTGAGTGGCCCATCCTGATCGCCGGGGTCGCTTCACTGGTCTCGATCGAGTTGCTGGCGCGCCACTTCGAGAGGATCGACGAGGTACGTCTGATAGAGCCGATCGCCATGGCCCTGGTGATCGTTCCCCTGGGGTTCGTCCTCGGCCCGGACTGGACCGGGGCCGTTTCCGTCATCGTCTATTTGGCCTGGTTCGAATGGAACCTCCCCGAAGGGCCGGCGATCGGGGCGGGGCCGGCTCTGGCTCTTGCGGGAGTCGGCGCAGGCCTCGTGCTCTCCATCGCGGAGCCTTGGGCCGCCACGGTGGCCTTCGGTTTGGTGTCGCTCTGGTCACATCTGCGGAGGCGGACGGGGCTGCCCATCGAACGTTCGACCCCGCTGCTCTCCGGGACCGCTGCCCTCCTGCCGGTTGGGTTCGCGTACTCGCTCGTCCTCGCGACCCGCAACGACGTGGCATGGCTGGTACTCGGATCGATCGCGATGGCGGTGGCAATCGCCATACGGGTCACTCGCAGCCGGGACGGGTTCCTCACGGCCTGGCTGCTGGCGGTGTCGCTGGCGGTCGCCGTGGGGTCGGCCTACCACTGGTTCGAGACGGTTGGAGTGGAACCGCAGTTGGTGCCGACGCTCGCCGCCCTCGCTGCCACTGCGATCTCCTCTGCGTTGATGGCATCGAACGGTGCGTCCCGTATCTGGTTGACGAGTGTTCCGGTGGTGATGGGGATCGCTGTCACCCTGGATGCGTGGAACGTCACCGGGCCCCGGATGTGGGAGGTCTGGTCGCTGGTCGGAGTGGCGGCAGTCGGAGCGGCATGTGGTTGGCGCAAGCCGCCTGCAGGCCACCTGGGCTTGCTGGGTCACAGCCTCGGGGCGGTGGCGCTCGTCGGGGCGGTGCCCGACGGGTCTACGGCGTTGATCGCCTGGACCGGCGGATGGGTTCTCACCACGATCACCGAAGAGACGGGAGGAGACTCAGCGGGAGGCTTGATCACCCGGGCAATGGGGAATCTGTCGTGGACCCGTGCTGCGGAAGTCTCCAGAGCGATTCCGGGCATCTTCATGACGGCGTCGGCTCCGTTCGCGATGGTGGCCATGCTGGGATGGTGGAACACCTTTGCCGAGAGGCGGTCGTGGACCGGCGCTGCTCTCTCGCTGTTGGCCGTCGCCTACGCGATCATCACCCGGGTACTCACCGATCGACGACCGCTCTCGACGGTGCTGGCGGCCGGCGCCATGGTCCTGGCAGTGGTGGGCATCGCTGTGGCCGCTCCCGTCGCCTGGCCATCGTTGATGGCCAGCGCAGCTTTGGTGGCGGTGGCCCTGATCCTCGGCGGCCCGATGGGGAACACGCTGTTCGCCTGGCTTGCCTGGGCGATGTCCGGGGTATTCGCGGCGCAACTGGCGTATCAAGCCGGGGTTTCGTCCGGGTCACTTCACCTGGTCGTCTTCGCATGGGCGACGCTCCTGCTGGGCGGAAGCATCGCCGCCGATCGAGTGATCGCTGGACCCAGGGAAACCGGAGTCGGCATCCGTGTCGTGAGTCTGCATCCGTGTCGTGAGTCTGCATCCGCCCGTGGTCATCGGGGCGCTGGTCCTCCCGCTGACCCTATCGGCGGCACTCGGCGACGGGCCGGCGGGCTATGCGTGGTTGGCCCTGGGTGTCGCAGGCATCTACGCCACGTTGGCATTGGTCATGCGGATCGCCGCCGCCACGCTGCCCGCATTCGCCTTTGCCACCCTCGGCACGGTGGTGTTGGTGGACCCCGAGCCGTTCAGGCCGGGGTGGACGCTGGTCGGTGCCGCTGCAGTCCTGGTCGTCTTCTCGTGGCTGATCGAACGTCTGGTCCCCTCTACCGACGAGGTACTCGACAGGTGGGACCTTCCTCCGTTGATGGTGGCGGTGATCGTGGCCGGCGTGGCCATGACAGGTTCGTTCGCCAACGACACGACGCCTGAGATCTGGCTCGGCTTCGGGGCTCTGACGATGCTCGTGGGCCTGTGGAGAAGGAGCCGAATCGTCGGCGACTCCGGCAACGCCATCGCGGTGATCGGCGCCGGAGCGCTCGGTCCCGGACCTCTCGGCCTGGCTCTGGCGGCCACAACGATCCGAACCAGCCTCATCTCGGGTCGGTCGGAAGGTTCTGAGAGGATCGCCTACTTGACGGCATCCGTGATCTCGGCCGGTGCGGCGTGGGCTGCAGTGTTGGCTTGGCAGGACTGGGCACGATCGGACGCCGGTTCCTACACGGCATTGGCCTTCGGTGGATTGGCAGTCGCAATCGGGGCAGCCAAACGCACACTCCACCCTCCCGGCGATTGGACCGCGGCCTGGTTCGCTCTTGCAGCGGTGGGCTCGATTGGAGCAGCGGCGACGGTCGGCGATGCCATCGACAGTTGGCTGCCGGCCGCCGGTCTGGCGCTGTTCGCGATCGGAGTCGGTCTGATCGGAGACATCGGCCCGGTGAGATTGGAGGCCGTTTCAGCATTGGCCCTCGGGGCCGCATGGTTCCAGTTTCTGGAGTACGCCGCCTGGTCAGATCCAGACCAACTGGGGGTGACCGCCCTTGCGGCGGCCGGTCTCGCTCTGGCCGTCGCGGGTCTGAGACGGTGGCCGGTGGCGACGCGCTGGGTTTGGCCGGCCCTGTGCGTCTCGACCGCGGCAGTGGTGGTGATGGTGCTCCACACCGGGATTGGGGCCATCACCGATCTGAGAACCGCCGCCGGAGTGGCAGGCTTGTCGATCGCCGCTCATCTCGCGGTGCCCGTCACGCATCCCGCAGTGCGGCTGGCGCCGATGGTCGGCGTGGCAGCCGGGTGGTGTGCTGCGCTCCTCGGACTCGATTTCGACCGCTTCGAG
>JABMPV010000499.1 GCA_013202595.1 bacterium | reverse complement strand
TGACCAGCACCGCATGGAGCAGGCGTCTCGGTCCGGTGCTGTCCACCAGACGTCCACCGACGTAGCCCCCGATGATCGCCCCGACGATGGCCACCGCCAGGAGTGCCTGCACCTCGCCGTCGGTGAAGTCCAGTTCTTCGATGACGTAGATCGTGAGAAAGCCCCCGATGAGCGTGTTGACCGCATCGGTGTAGAAGAACCGCCCCACCAGGAACCTGGTCAGGCCCGGGTACCTCCGGGAACTGCGCCATGCGTTGATGAGGCGCCGGTGGCTGTCACGGAGCGCCGGGGGTGGACCGTCCCGGATCGGCCTGGGGCGCTCCTCGACGAAGAGGAACGTCGGGATCGCAAACAGCAGAAACAGCACGGCGATCGTCCTGAAGACCGCAGCCTCGCCGTGGGAGTCCAGCAAGGCGGCGCCCACACCGACCGCGATGAAAGACCCGATGTAGCCGACGGCGATTCCCGTGCCCGAAACTCGCCCGACGTTCTCGGGAGTGCTGACGTCCGGCAGCAGCGCGTCGTAGACGACCGAGCCGAGATTCACACCGATGAGCGCCACCGAGAACAGCGCCAATGAGGCCGCAACCGACAGAGTCGCCAGGAAGAAGGTCGGCGTGATCGCAACCAGCGTCGACACGACCAGGTATCGGCGCCTGGTCCCTGTGTGATCGCTTCGTGCGCCGATCCAGGGCCCAAGGAAGATCACGACCACCATGGCGATGTTGATCGCAATCGCCAGAGCGAGGTCCGCTGTGTCGCCCGAAGTCAGCCACCCGGGGAGACCGGCGCGCTGGTCCGACAGCCACTGGGGGAAGTACAGGGAGCCGACGCCCAGGGCGAAAATGGTGTTCGCCAGGTCGTAGACGGTCCACGATGCCGTGCTGAGTCGGGTCGGTCTCCAGTCGGTCACCGGTGGGACGGTATCAGGAGTCGCAACTGCCCGGTGCCGAGCCTCGTGCACCACGCCCGAGGCAATCAGGGGACGGGACCATCTCGATGATGAGCAATGAACACATCAATAGCCCACAAGTCCTTCCAGCGGTGGGCGGTGGCGTAGGGCGATGAGGCAGAAGGGGCGCTCAGGGCTGCCCGGGGGCGACGACGGGAGGGGCCTCGGCACCCACAGACGGGGCTCCTATACCAGCTTGCCAGACTCCGCGGGTGCTCGCAGCCGCCTCATCCTTGGTAGCTCACGGGTCCCCTCTCCGGGGTCAGATGAGGGTGTTTGACGTGCCTGCGGGCGGGAATCCGGCAGGGGATGGAAACGATCGTGGTGCACCATCTCTGCCAAGGGACGCCGGGAGGTCTTGGTCTCGTGCCGTGCAACGCCGATGGGGATGACCGCGATGATCCGATGGGGGCGCGGTAGGGAGAGCAGCGCCTTGAGGGCATACTGGACGCTCCCTCTCCTGGCGCGCTTGGCGTAGATCCCGGCCCACGAGGACGCTAGTCCGAGGCTCTGGGCCGCCAGGCAGAGGTTATGAGCGGCGACCGCGCCGTCCTCCACGAAATGACCCGGATCCCGTGATGAATCCACCGACACCACGATCAACACCGGGGCAGTCGCGAATCCTTTCCACGAGTAGGTGATTCGCCGGAGGATGTCGCCCATTGCTGCGCGAATCTGCGGTTCCCTCGCCACCACGAAAGCCCAGGGCTGGGAGTTGAGGCCGGAAGGTGCCCACCGTCCCGCTTCGAGGATGGCCTCGACTTGCTGGTCGGTGACGGGTTCAGAGGTGAAGCTACGGACGCTTCGCCGCTCGCGAATCGCCGTCAGGGTGGGATTGTCGATCAAATGGGGCTCCTTGGCTACGGGAGCCTTACAGATCGACTGAGTGGCCAGCCGGGTGGGGATCTCCGAGGTCGGTGACTCTATCGGCTGACAGGGACTATGTGAGCGTCCGCGGACATCCTGAGCGCTTCCGAACCCCGCAGAGACCTTCCCAGCCTGACGATCCCGTTCGACTCGATTTGCAGAGAGTGAGGTGGAGGCACCCCACGGCGGCAAAGTGTCACCGATCGACAACCTGACCGGTCTCTGCTGGCCCTCCCCGGGGTGCGTCTGTGGGTGTCGGATCAGGTTTTCGACACCCAGGCGAAGCGCGTGATCGGGCCTTCTCCACCGGCCGAGGAACCGGCTACTGCAAACCCCGCTTCCTGGAGCACCTGTGCCACTGGTTCTGGGTACCGCCTGCGGCTCAAGCTCCCGTAGGCGCCGACGATCAAGCGACCACCGGGGAGGACCCAGGAATACAGGCGTCGGAGCCAATCCCCAGTCAGGTCGGAGGGGCTGAGGTCGAGGAGCGAATACACGAACGTCCAACGACGATCCGGTCGGAACGTCCATGCGTCGGCCGCCTCGAAGTTGCTTGCGAACTCGGCGTGTCGCTCTCGAGCGAGGGCGATGAGTCCCGGCCCGACGTCGATGCCGTGGGGAACGAGGCGATATCCCCGGGCACCCGCCCAAGCCACCACATCGGCGGCCAGGAGGCCGTTGGCGCAGCCGACATCC
>JABMPV010000498.1 GCA_013202595.1 bacterium | reverse complement strand
TGCATGTGGATGGTCAAGAACCCCGAGTGGTTCGACGTGATCGTCACCGACAACATGTTCGGCGACATCGTCACCGATCTCGGTGCCGTCATCCAGGGAGGGATGGGCATCGCTGCAGGGGCCAACCTGAATCCCGAGGGTGTCTCCATGTACGAGCCGATCGGCGGGTCCGCCCCCAAGTACACAGGTCTCGGTGTGATCAACCCTCTGGCTGCGATCGCCGCCGGCGGCATGCTCCTGACCCATAGTGGCCTCACCGAGGCAGGCGCCGCCGTGGACGCCGCCGTCGCCGAAGTGGGTGGCGCACTGCCGTCGCTGTCGGCAGGCAGGATGGACGCGACCACCTCAGAGGTGGGAGACCGGGCGGCTGCGCTGGTGGCCGGAGGCTGATCCGGCCGCATTTCCCCGGGCACTCCCTACGCTGACGAACATGTCAGCGCCCCGTCTTGCAGTCGCGCTCGTCGTGGTCCTCGCACTCGCAGGATGCTCGAGCGAGGCGCCGTTTTCGACGCCGAGTACCGCTCAGCCGTCGACGACCAGCGGCGCCCTTCCGACAACGACGCCGAGCGCCGGAACGGTCACGTCCACCCCGGGCGAGACCTCGATTGCCGGGGGGATGCCCATCGTCGGATCGTCGTCGATCGGTGACCCGTACTTCCCGGCCCTGGGGAGCGGCGGCTTCGACGTGGACCATTACCTGCTCGACCTCTACATCGACGTGGATGAAGGGTGGATCTCCGGCACGACCACCATCACGGCGGACGCCACCTCCACGCTGCTTGCCTTCTCACTCGACCTCATCGGCCTCGAGGTGTCGTCGATCACCGTTGACGGCCTGCCTGCGGACTTCACGCGCTCCGACACCGACATCCTCATCGAACCGGGACTGCCCATCCCGACCGGGGAGCGCTTCGTCGTGGCGGTGACGTATGAAGGCTCGCCCGAACCCGTCCTCGTGCCGTGGTTCGGCCTGGTCAGTGGATGGCAGAACCGCAGCGGGGCGACCTTCGTCGTCGCCGAACCCGACGCCGCCAGAGGGTGGTTCCCGGGCAACGATCACCCATCCGACAAGGCGACGTTCACCCTCAGGTACACCGTCGACGACCCGTATCTGGCGATCGGCAACGGCGTCCTCACCTCGACCCTTCCGGGCGACGGGGTCACCACGTACGTATGGGAGATGGACGATCCGATGACCACATACCTGGCCACTGTGGTCACCGGTAACTATGTGCGGATCGACAGAGAGGGCCCCGGCGGCGTGCCACTGCGCGACTTCATCCCCGCCGACTTCGAGGGCGGGGCCGATGAGGTCCCCGCAGCCTTCGATCGCGTCGGCGAGATGATCGAGGTGTTCTCGGACACCTTCGGCCCATACCCGTTTGACGTGTACGGCCACGCAATCGTCGACGGTTACCCCGGTGCGCTCGAGACCCAGACCACCGTCATCATCGGGAGTTCGATCGTCGACTCCCCCTTCCTCGGCGAGATCGTGGTTGCCCACGAGTTGGCCCACATGTGGTTCGGCGACTCGGTATCCCCTGCGACCTGGCAGGACATCTGGCTGAACGAGGGATTCGCCACGTTTGGCGAGTGGGTGTGGATCGAACACGCCGACGGACCTGAAGCGATGCTGGCAACCGTGGAGGGGACGCATGCCTCGATGTCTCGAACGCCCCACCCTGCCCCCGGCGATCCCGGGGTCCCCGAGTTGTTCGGTGACTCGGTATACCTCAGAGGCGGCCTCACCCTGCACGCTCTGCGCGCTGAAGTGGGCGACGACCTGTTCTTCGAAGCCTTGAGGGCCTACTACGGCCGATTCGCCGGTGGCACCGCGGCGACCGCCGACTTCATCGCAGTGGCGGAAGAGGTGTCCAACCGCGATCTCACGGCGTTCTTCGACGCCTGGCTGTACTCCACCGAACTCCCGGACCTGCCCACCATTCCGGAGTGAGCCCGCCCTCATCGCGATGCACCGGGGCGGTACGCTGCCGCACCCGGCGACCATCGGACCAGGCATGACCGCACCCCATCCGCTCGAACCGCACATTTTCGTCATATTCGGAGCGACCGGCGACCTCACCTCGCGCAAGCTCATGCCCGCGCTGTATCACCTCGTCGAGGACTCCTCTGCGGACGTCTACGTGCTCGGTGTCGCCACCAGCGCACTCGATGACGCAGACTTCCGGGCCTTGACCCGGGAGGCCCTCGATGATGCAGGACTCGACGGGACGGATGCCTGGCGGGATGACAGAGTGCACTTCCAGACGGTCGGCCGCGATGAGGGCTACTCGGCCCTCCGGGAGCGGATCGAAGCGATCGAGCAAGCTCATGGACTGCCCGGGAACCGGGTCTTCTACCTGGCCCTTCCGCCGCCGGTGTTCCCCATCGCCATCACCAGGCTCGGAGAAGCAGGGCTTGCGTCTTCGCAGGGCTGGACCCGCCTGGTCGTCGAGAAGCCGTTCGGAAGGGATCTGAAGAGCGCCAGGGCACTCAACCAACTGGCACACACCCACTTCTCCGAGGACCAGATCTACCGGATCGACCACTATCTCGGCAAGGAGACCGTCCAGAACCTGTTGGTCTTCCGATTCGCCAACCCGATCTTCGAGGGCTCGTGGAACCGCGACCGAATCGAACGCGTCGAGATCACAGTCGCCGAGTCGCTCGACATCGGCAGCCGCGGCGGGTACTACGAACGATCCGGTGCCGTGCGCGACATGGTGCAGAGCCACCTCACGCAGGTCTTCACGCTCGTGGCCATGGAGTCACCGACCTCCATCCGGGCTGATTCGGTCCGTGCCGAGAAGGTCAAGGTGTTGCAGTCGATCGCTCCCCTCGGAGTCGACGACGTGGTGTTCGGCCAGTACACCAGAGGGACGATCGACGGAGCCGAGATCCCCGCATACCGGGCCCTCGAGGGCGTCGATCCTGCTTCGACGACTCCGACCTACGCCGCCGTACGCCTGTTCGTCAACAACTGGCGATGGCAGGGCGTGCCGTTCGTTCTGAGGACGGCCAAGGCACTCCCCCGGCGCACGACTCAGGTGGTGGTGACCTTCCGACCGCCGCCGGTTTGCCTGTTCCACGGTGTAGGCGACGACTGCTTCGACCAATCCGATGTGCTGACCCTGACCATGCAGCCCGACGAAGGTTTCAGCCTGCAGATCGAAGTCAAGGAACCGGGTGAGAGCGGCGGAATCCGCCGGGTCCCGCTCCACTTCGAGTACGGCGACGAGTTCGGTGAGATCGCCGAGGCCTATGAGACCCTGCTGCGCGATGTCGCAGAAGGCGACCAGACCCACTTCGTTCGCAGCGACTGGGTCGAGGAGTCGTGGCGGGTCTACGCCCCGATCCTCGATGGCGACCTCCCCGTCTACCCGTACCCGGCCGGAACCTGGGGGCCAGACGAAGCGACGAACCTCCTCGGCCACCCGGCGAAGAACTGGGGCACGAAGTAGGCGGTGTCCTGTATCGGACGTCCGACATCCGACATCCGACGTTCGACGTCCGGTATCCGACGTCCGGTATCCGACGTCCGACGTCCGGTATCCGACGTCCGACGTCTGGTGTCCGACGTCCGGTATCCGGTGTCCGAGGTCTGGTGTTCGGTGTTCGATGTCTGGTGTTCGACGCCTGGTATCCGGGGTTCGACGTCCGGTGTTCGACGTCTGGTATCCGACGTCCGACGTCGGCGGAGTTCGCCGTGGCACAGCCCTTGGGGGACTCCGGCCTGCAGACCGGGCCGTTTGGCATCGGCGCAGCCGATCCCAGGGTCAGTAGATTGTCTGATTGTGCGTATTCGTGTAATCAGTGAGACGGCACCGGGCGAGCGGCGGGTGGCCCTCGTCCCCCGGGGCGTCTCCACACTCAAAGACGACGGCCACGAAGTGACCGTTGTAAGTGGCGCAGGCCTGGGAGCCGGCGTCGACGACTCGGACTACGAAGCAGCAGGCGCCACCATCGTCGGGGACAACCCCGGTCCTGTTGATCTCGTAGTCGGAATCGGGCCATTCACCGTCGATCAAGTGGGTGAGACCGCCGCCGTGCTGGCGTTTCTCGACCCGCTGGGCAACCCGGCCGAAATGGCTAGGTT
>JABMPV010000497.1 GCA_013202595.1 bacterium | reverse complement strand
TGATCGGGCTTGCCCTCGTTGCGGGCCTGGGCACCGATCAACTGCCGCTCCTTCTCGAGGATGTCCGCAGGGACCTCTTCGCGCTCCACCCACAGCGGCCGAGCGGCCGCGATGTGCATGGCGATGTCCTTCGCCGCGTCCTGGAACCCATCACTCTTGGCCACGAAGTCGGTCTCCGATGCGAGTTCGACGAGCACGCCCATGACGGGCCGATCTGCCTGGAAATGCAGGTAGTGGCCGATCGTGCCTTCGGTCGTGACCCGATCGGAACGCTTTCCCGCCGCAGCAAGACCCTGCTCGCGCAACAGATCCTTCGCCTTCTCCACGTCGCCGCCGGTATCGACGAGGGCGCGCTTGGCGTCCATCATCCCGGCGCCGGTCACCTTACGGAGATCAGCAACATCCTTGGCGGTGATCTCACTCACCCTTGTCACCGTCCCTGTTCTCTGAATCCTTGTCCTTTGCCTTGGCCCTGGAGAGCTCACCGCCCTCATGAGCAGCCTCGGCGATCGTCATCGTCATGAGCTGCGAAGCGCGAATCGCGTCGTCGTTGCCCGGGATGACGATGTCGATGGGGTCCGGGTCGCAGTTCGTGTCGACCACGGCGACAATCGGGATGCCGAGCCTGTTCGCCTCTTTGACGGCGATGGCTTCGGTCTTCACGTCGATGATCACGACGATCTCGGGGGGCTTGTGCATTTCGCGCACGCCACCGAGGACCGCCTGGAGCTTTCCGAGTTCCCGGCGCAAGCGGAGCCGTTCCTTCTTGGGGAGTGCCTCCATCTCGCCTGAAGAGTCCATCCGCTCCAGTTCACGCATGTACAAGATGCGCTTGTGGATGGTCTGGAAGTTCGTGAGCATGCCGCCGAGCCAGCGGTTGTTCACGTAGGGCATCCCGGCTCGTTCTGCCGCCTCTTCGACGACGCTCTGAGCCTGCTTCTTGGTGCCCACGAACAGAACCACTCCACCCTTCGCCACCGTGTTCTTGACGAACTCGAGGGCGCGATTCATCTGAGTGAGCGTCTGACGCAAATCGATGATGTGGATGCCATTGCGCTCCGTAAAGATGTACGGGCGCATCTTTGGGTCCCACCGCCGCGTCTGGTGCCCGAAATGGACGCCAGCCTCCAGCAGCTGCCTCATGGTGACTTCAGCCACCTTGCCTCCTAGATAGTCCGGTTAGTGCCTCCGCCCACCCGATGGCCTCCAACGGCGCACCAGAGTGCGCCGACCGGTGGAGGGTGCGGTGGACGTGCGAATTGCCGCCGGGAGTATAGGCCGATAGAGGGCGCGCTCAGCCCGAACGGTCAGGGTTCCATGAGCCTGTTGCGCAGGCTCATCACCGATTTGGTGTGGATCTGACAGATCCGGGATTCGGTGACACCGAGGACGTCACCGATCTCGGCGAGAGTCATGCCCTCGTAGTAGTAGAGCGTGACCACCAGGCGGTCCCTTTCGGGGAGGCGATTGATGGCATCCACGAGCACGAATCTGGTCTCGTGCTGCTCGAAGGTTCCGAGCGGATCGATCGCCTTGGGATCGGCGATGACATCTCCGAGCGAGGCAGAGCCGCGCTCTGCGCCGTCCAGGGTCTCATCGAGCGCCACGAACCCGAGTGCCGCGATCTCACCCAGGCGGTTCTGGAGCGTCTCGACATCGGTGTCCATGTGAGCTGCCAACTCCTCGTCCGACGCGCTGCGCTGCAGCCTGTGTTCGAGCTCGGCCATGCTGCGCTGGATCTCTCTGGCCCTGGCACGCACCGAACGCGGCACCCAGTCGAGGGCCCGCAACTCGTCGAGAATCGCCCCCTTGATCCGGTTGACGGCGTATGTCTCGAACTTGATGCCTCGCTCGGGATCGAACTTGTCGATGGCATCGATCAGCCCGAACATCCCATAGGAGATCAGATCCGAAGGATCGACGTTCTTGGGGAGACCGACACCGACCCTCCCTGCTACGTACTTGACCAGCGGCGAGTAGTGGACGATCAGTCCCTCTCTCGCACGCGGATCCGCGGAGCCCTTGAAGCGCTCCCAGTAATCGTCGATGACGTGCGCGAGCGGTTCAGGCGCGCGGATGGGATCGGTCATAGGTGGCCTTGAGGTGCTGGCGGGACACGGCAGTGTAAGTCTCGGTGGTTGCCAGTTCAACGTGCCCCAGGAGCTCCTGCACAGCACGGAGGTCTGCCCCGCCCTCGAGAAGATGGGTTGCGAATGAATGACGGAGAGCATGGGGGAAGGTTCCGACCCTCGCCCTGACCGCCCGGCGGATGCCCCGATCGCCAAGGCGCCCTCCCCTGGCTCCCAGCCACAGAGCCCCTCCGGAGTGGTCGGTGGTCAACCCGGGCCGTCCGCGACCCAGGTAGTAATCGACGGCTCGGCGAGCCGATCCGGCGAACGGGACGGTGCGATCGACACTGCCCTTGCCGCGGACCCGGACGAGGTCAGTCGCCCTGACGTCCTCAACATCCAGTGAAGCCGCCTCCGACACCCGCAACCCGGTTCCGTAGAGCACTTCGAGCAGCGCACGATCGCGGACCTCGATGGGGGTCTCGGCGGGCAGGTCGTCGAGGAGGCGTCCCAATGAGCCCGACGGCAGTGACCTCGGGAGGCGCTTGGCGAGTTTCGGCGTACCCACTCCCGACGCCGGGTTCGACTCGACAAGGCCGCGTCGTGCGGCGTCTGTGAAGAAGGTCCGCACGGCAGACACCGTCCTGGCGATGGAGCGCCGCGCATACCCGCGAGTGGACAATTGTGCGACGAACCTGCGCACCACCAAACGGTCCACACCGGTGATCGAGCGCTTCCCAAACCTGTCGGCGAAGTCGAAGAAGCGGGCCAGGTCTCGTCGATACGCGGCGATGGTGTGCCCGGACAGGCCGCGCTCGGCGCCCAGCCTGCCGAGGTAGGCCTCGACGGGATCTCTGGCCCATTCGGGTGTGTCGGGGATCACTGCCACGAGCCCATCGTCGCCGGAGCGGCACCTGCGGTCAACGACTGACCGTTATCACCTCGCCTTCCCAGCGCACCAGGCCGGCTATCTCGAGACGCGTCACCGCGGCCGCAACCTCGTGGATCGGCAGCGCCAGAGCGATCGTCAGTTCCTCCAGCGTGGACCCGGTCGAACCCACCGCCGCCATGACCGGGTCCACATGACCGGATGGTCCGGCCTCCGGTGGCGGCAGACCCGGTACGAACGACAGGGCCTCGACGAGGTCTGCCGGATCCAGCACCGGCAGCGCGCCGTCGCAGATCAGCAGGTTGCAGCCCTTGGATGTCGGCCTGTCGATGTCGCCCGGCACCGCCATCACCACGCGGGCATGGGACAGAGCCATCGTCGCCGTGACCAGAGCGCCGCCGGTCTCGGCTGCCTCCACGATCACCACCGCCGCGCTCAAACCGCTGATGATCCGATTGCGAGGGGGAAATCGCCAGCCGTGGGGTGGCGTCCCCGGCGGATACTCAGTGACCACGGCACCGCCGCGGGCAATCAGATCGTCGTGCAGTTGCCGGTGCTCGCGCGGGTAGATGATGTCGGGTCCGCATCCGAGCACGGCCACACCCACGCCGCCCCCGTCGACCACTCCCCTGTGGGCAGCGCCATCGATGCCTCGTGCCAGGCCCGACACGACCGGCCATCCCGACGCAGCAATCGCCCGCCCGTATGAGCCCGCCAGCGCCCTGCCGTATCGAGAGCACCGGCGGGTGCCCACGACGGCCACCATCGGAGTGGTGGGAAGCGTGCCGCGCACGAACAGCAGGTCGGCTGAGTCCGGCAACTCTGCGAGGTGATCTGGGAACTCATCGTCCTCCCGGTAGACAGCAGCGACCCCGACCCTGCCCAGGATCTCGACGAGAGCGTCCACCGGTGCCACTGCGGCCTGCCTGGCGTACGCCGGTACATCCACGGTGCCGGCTCCGATGGCCCGACAGACCCGGCCGGCCGAACCGTATGAGTCGAGCAGTCCCCTCGTCCGATCGGGATGCAAGCCCGCAAAGGCCAGGCGAAGCCGATCTGCCCTGCTCACAACCGACCCCTGAACGCCAGGGCTTCGGCGACGTGGGCCTCACCGACCACCTCGTCGCCGCCGAGGTCGGCGATGGTGCGGGCGACCTTGCGAACGCGGTCCCATCCCCGGGCCGTGAGGTCGAGACGATCGAGCGCCGACCGGAGAAGATCGGCGGCCGCAGACTCCCACGGGAGGCAATCGAGCGCGCCGCGCCCCAGGTTGCGATTCAGGCATCCGCGATCGCGCTGGATCTGGCGGGCCGACGCAACCCGCCCCGTGACAGATTCGCTGGCCTCACCCCCCGGCCCGAGTAGATCATCCGCCTCGACCCTCGCGACCGATACCCGCATGTCGAATCGGTCCACCAGTGGGCCGGAGAGCCTGCGCCGATAGCGCTCGATGGCCCCGGGTGAGCACTTGCATCTCCCCGAACCGTCCTCATGGTGCCCGCAGGGACACAGATTGGTCGCACCCACCAACTGCACGTCGCACGGGAAAGTGACCGACACACCCTTCCGGGCGATGTGGACCTCACCCGCCTCGATGGGTTGGCGGAGCGTGTTGAGCAGGTGGGCCGGGAACTCACCGATCTCGTCGAGGAACAACACCCCGTGGTGGGCGAGAGTCATCTCGCCGGGGACCGGGACGCCGCTGCCGCCACCGACCAGAGCGGCCACCGTGGCCGAGTGATGGGGGCTGCGAAACGGCGGATGGTCGCCGGCGGCAAGCCGGCGACCGGCAGCCGACCAGGCCCTGGCGACGTCGAGGCGCTCGTCGTCGGTGAGCGTCGGGAGGATCCCCGGCAGGCATCTCGCCATGAGGGTCTTGCCGCATCCGGGCGGCCCATGGAACAACAGGTGATGTCCGCCCGCGGCTGCGATCTCCAGCGCCCTCCTTGCGGCCGACTGGCCCCTGACCTCCGCCAGATCGGCACGATGCTCGGTGACGACCGCAGCACGAACGGGTGAGGGCCTGATCCCCGGATCCTCGCCGAGGGCCACGGCCACGGCGTGAGCCAGTGACCGGACACCCCGGACGTCGGCGCCACCCACCAGCGATGCCTCCGCTGCAGACGTCGCGGGCAGCAGGCAGGGCAGGCCTTCAGCGCGACCCGTGATGGCTGCACCAAGACCCCCTCTCACCGACCGGATGGTCCCATCGAGGGCCAGTTCGCCGAGAGCCACGACGCCCGATGCGGCCGGTTCGATCTCACCCGCAGCCGCCAGGACACCAAGTGCAATCGGCAGGTCATATGCAGACCCCATCTTGGGGATGTCGGCCGGGGCGAGATTCACGGTGATGCGCCGATAGGGAAACCGGAAACCGGCCGACGAGATGGCCGCCCGGACTCGCTCCTTGGCTTCGCGCACGGCCGTGTCGGGGAGGCCGACCAGCGAGAACACCGGGCGCGACCCTCCGACATGCACTTCCACCCTGACGGGCACCGGGTCTACTCCGACGATGGCTACTGAGGTGACTGCTGCGAACACACGCTCAAGGTATGGCCCGGGTGTGACGGAGTCGAGAGGGTTGGGAACCCCGTGGCATGCGCGGGCCGTCTGAGCCCCATGGATACGATCACCACCTCCCTGATGGTCCTGGCAACCGGCCTCGGAGCCTGGCTCGGCCTGATAGCCGTCGGCACCGGTACGGCCCGGGCCGTGGCACGTCGCAAAGGCAGGGCGCGCGGCACGTGGTAGCCGCCGGCACTCGACAGGATTCATCCCCGGTCGACGCCCCGGTTGGAGTGAAGCGACCTTCGCCTCTTCACGATCTCGCACGTCACCCGCAGGGTGGACCCACCAACCCACACGAAGACCCACACCGGAGGATTCGCGATGCGCCGTGTCTCAGCACCGGAACACCGTCGTGCGACGACAACGAGTACGGCGGCTGGATCCTCATCACCAACCGGCCGTAGACATGGACCGGTTCAGCGGCCCTTGAACTCCGGATCTCGTTTCTGCATGAACGAGGCGATGCCCTCGATGAGGTCCTCCGACATCAGGCAGACCGCCTGGGCCTGATTCTCGTAGGCGAGCACCTCGTCGAACGACATCCCGAACGACCGGTCGAGCCCCGCCTTGATGAACCGCTGGGCCAGAGGTGCCCCCAGAGCCAGGGACTCCGCATACCGGAGCGCGGTGTCCCGTAGTGCAACGGCCTCCACGACCTCGAGCACGACGCCGTAGGCGAGCGCCTCGTCGGCTCCGAACACGCGCCCGGTGAGCGCCAACTCCTTGGCCCTGGCGAGACCGACCACTCTGGGAAGCAGCCAGGTGCCGCCGAAGTCCACCGTGAGCCCTCTCCTCACGAAGATCTCGGAGAACCGCGCCCGATCACTGGCGACGACGACATCACATCCGAGAGCCAGATTCATGCCGGCTCCCACCGCCACCCCGTCGACGGCGGCGACGGTTGGCTTGGCGAGCGCATGG
>JABMPV010000496.1 GCA_013202595.1 bacterium | reverse complement strand
CCGCCACGACCCTGCGGTCGAGGAGTGTTTCGTCGTCCAGGGGGAGACCGTTGAGCGATGCCACTGCGACGGGGGGCAACGTTGTCGACGTGGTGGTGGACGTCGGCGAGTGGGAGATGGCACGATTCGTCCTTCCCGGCGGCCAGAGCGGCAACCCGTTCTCTCGCAACTACGGCGACCAGTTCAGGATGTGGCAACTCGGCGACGCCTTCCCGATCGCCTGGTCGCGCGACGCCGTCGAGCGGGCTACCAGGGCCAGGCTGGTGCTCCGGCCGGCCTGATCGTGGAAGCCCCCGGAGGTCGAGGCCACCGTCGGCTGTGACCCGTCTCAGAGGACCGTTGCACGAACCTGGCGAGACGCTACGCTGAATTGCACTGGCACTACGCTGAGTCAGCCTTTCGACCACTGAACGGATTGTCATGCGCCGCGTATCGACGCTCGTGATAGCACTGGCATTGCTCGCCGCCGCCTGCGGTGGCAACACCTCGTCCACCGACGACACGACTCAGGATGGATCGGGATCGACGACCACTCTGGTGCTCGACGACGGCCGAGACCCCGAAGGCATCGTGGGTGACCCGGATTCCGGATCCACGACCTCGTCGACATCGACGTCGACGTCGACGTCCACCACCACGTCGACAACGTTGCCCCCCGTCGCAGTGGCATCGCTCAACGGTCTCCCCCTGGACGACGAAACACTCCTCGACCGCAGGGTCGTGGCGGTCAAGATCGACAACCACGCCCAGGCGCGCCCCCAGAGCGGCCTGATGGAAGCCGACGCCGTCATCGAGTTGCTGGTCGAGGGCGGATTCACTCGATTCATCTCCCTCTGGCACACCAATGACACAGAACGACTCGGACCGGTCCGCTCGGGCCGCCCGACCGACCCGACCCTCATCCGCCCGACCGGCGCAGTCTTCGTCATCTCGGGTGCACAGAATTGGGTGGCGGGCCGCATCATCAACGCCGGCGTCAATATCCTCGGTGAGGGCCCCGGCACCTACCGGATCAACACGCGGGTGGCACCCCACAATCTGTATGCCTCCACACTCGATTTGCGCGACGCAGCGGATGCTCGAGGCTTCCCCGACGAGTTCCAGGGGCCCCTCTATGAGATCGGGGCGTGGGACACACTCCCCGACGCAGAAGCCACTGAGATCTCCTTCTCCTGGGACCCCACCCACACCAACTCGTGGGTCTACGAGGATGGCGTCTACCGCCGCTTCGAGGGATCCAGCATCCACGAGTGGATCGACTCCGATGGCAACCAGCAGCAGATCGAAGCCGACGTGATCGTCGTGCTCCAGGGCGAGAAGTACACAGCGAGCGGATCATCGGGATCTGCCGTCCCCGCCACCAACACCGTCGGCACGGGACCCGCATACGTCTTCTACCAGGGCAGGGTCGCCGAGGGCACGTGGAGCCGGAACGACATCACCGAACCGTTCCTCCTCACGGGTGCCGACGGCGCAGCTCTGACCGTGCCGCCCGGCATGCCGTGGATCAACGTGTTCCCGACGCAGCGGCCTCTCAGCTGGCAGTGAATCCGACAGAGTTCACTGCCACCGATCTCGCGGCGGCGATTCGCCGGCGTGAGATCTCGGCATCCGAGACCGTCGAAGCACATCTCGAGGCCATCAGCGCCGCCGAGCACCTGAATGCGTTCACCTCGATCGAGGCCGAGCAGGCGCTCACCCGTGCCGGGTTGCTCGACGACGCTCTGTCCGCAGGCCGGGACCCCGGTCCACTGCACGGGGTGCCCGTGGCCCTCAAAGACCTCATCGATCACGCCGGCCGGGTCACGACGGCCGGTTCGTCCTTCTACCGACACCTCGCGGAGGTCTCTGCACCCGTCGTCACCCGGTTGGAGGCGGCAGGTGCCATCGTGATCGGCCGTACGGGACTCCACGAGTTCGCCTTCGGATTCTCCAGTGAGAACGACTGGTTCGGGCCGGTCCGCAATCCGTGGGACCCGAGCACATCGCCGGGCGGATCTTCCGGTGGATCGGCATCGGCGGTGGCGGCCCATCTGGCGCCTATCGGCATCGGCACGGACACAGGCGGATCCGTGAGGGTCCCAGCCGCACTGTGCGGGATCGTCGGCCTCAAGGTCACCCATGGCCGGGTCCCCATCACAGGTGTGTTCCCCCTCGCCCCGTCGCTCGACACGGTGGGTCCGATCACGCGCAGCGTCGCCGACGCAGCGCTCACCTATTCGGTGATCGCCGGGGACGACCACTCCGATCCGTGGTGTGCGCCGAGACCGGTCACCACGCCCGATCATCCGGCAGACCTCAGCGGCCTCAGGGTGGCGGTTCCCCGCCAATGGCTGGACAGGCCACTCTCCCTCGAGGTCCGCACCGGATTCGAGCGCGCGCTCGATCGGATCGCAGGCAAAGGGGCCACCGTTGTCCACGTGGACACCCCCGACATCGTGCGGGGGGCATTCGAGCCGGCGACCTACGGCGAGGTCGCCTTCGTCCACTCCGGGTGGTTCCTCGAGGATTCCGGGCGCTACGGAGAAGAGATTCGCGCACGCTTGGGACACACGATCCAAACGGATCAGGCTGACTTCGCCAGGGCGAGAACATGGCGGGAGGGGCTCAGGCACTCCTTCGAGCGAGTCTTCGCCGAGTTCGACATCATCGCGACTCCAATGACTGCGGTGACCCGCAAGATCATCGGCGAGGAGTTCGTCGTCACCGAGGCCGGGACCGAATCGTACCGGCCTGCGCTGTCGGCTTTCAGCGTCCTGGCCAACCAGGCCGGGCTCCCGGCGATCAGTCTTCCAATCGATGCAGCGGGATCACCGCCACCCTCGATCCAGCCCGTTCACGGATAGTCGCTCCCAAGGCGTTGAGTAGTGCTTCTACCTCTGTCCAGCGGATATTGCCGGGTATGGGTTGGGTGAAGAGAGCCTGGAGGGTTCTTCTATGGCGTCGGTTCATTGGATAATGAT
>JABMPV010000495.1 GCA_013202595.1 bacterium | reverse complement strand
CCTGAGATGAAACCTCCCACCGATTTAATCGGGTAAGACCCCTGGAAGAACACCAGGTTGATAGGCCGGATGTGGAAGCGCAGCAATGCGTGAAGCTGACCGGTACTAATCGGTCGAGGGCTTGACTCGAATTTCAAGACGTGCGCGCTCGCTATGGAATGCTCGGGGTGCCGGGCATACATAGATCCGGATTCACAGGTTTCCGGTGGTGATAGCGGCGGGGACCCACCCGTTCCCATTCCGAACACGGAAGTTAAGCCCGCCAGCGCCGATGGTACTTGGGGCGTAGGCCCCTGGGAGAGTAGGTCGCCGCCGGATTATTCGATCGAAGGGCCGTCCGAAAGGGCGGCCCTTCGGCGCGTCCGGAGGAGATTCGGCCGTGTGGTGCTCCGGGGCGGAGTACCATTCTGGACTCGCCCCTTCCGGAGGATGTTTTCGTGGCCAATGATCGTTCGTCTTCGGGGTCGCAGCGCGGCTCGGACCGCGGGAAAGGCGGTTCCTCGAAAGGCTCACAGAAGGGCTCATCGAAGGGTGGGTACGGCTCGTCGTCGGGTTCCCGCAGCGGCGGCAAGGGCGGATCCTCCAAGGGCGGGTCGAGTTCCTACGGTTCGTCGTCGGGTTCCCGTAGCGGCGACAGGAGTGGATCCTCCAAGGGCGGCGGCTCGGGTTCTTCCGGGGGCTCCCGTAGCGGGGGCTCCGGTGGCTCCAAGGGCGGCTACGCCGGGAAGGGATCGTCACAGCGCGGCTACGGCGATTCGAAGCGCGGATCGTCGCACGGTCGGAGTGATGATCGTGGCCGCCATGATCGCCATGATCGCCATGATCGCGATGACCGCCGGGATCCGCCTCCGAGCAAGCGCACGATCATCACCAGTAGCGGCCAGCTGCCGGCCTGGGTCTCGGAGGACATCGCCAGGACCACGCCGCGGGCCGAAGTCCGCCATGCGACAGAGACCCTGGCTGCGGCCGCAGAGGCGTTCGTTGCCGGCAAGCACGGTAAGGCACTGGACCTGGCGACCGAGGCGAAGAGCATCTCATCACGGGTCGTGTCGATTCGGGAGTTGATGGCACTGTCTGCGTACCGGATCGCTCGCTGGGATGTGGCGCTGCGCGAGTTGCGCACCTACCGGAGGATGAGTGGCGACAGCAGCCATGTTCCGATCGAGATGGATGTGTTGCGAGCGCTCGAGCGGCCCGACGACGTCGTCAAGATGTGGGAGCTGCTCGGACGCCTCGGCGGTGACCGCGAGACCCTCAGCGAGGCCAAGGTCGTCTATGCGTCCTTCTTGCTCGATCGGGACGACGCTTCTGGAGCATGGAAGGTCATCGGCCCCAAGCGCCTCGACAACGATCCCGACGAGAATTCGCTGCGTGAATGGTATGTCGCAGCCAGGGCTGCGACCCGTCTCGGTGACATGACGATGGCCCGCAGGCTCTACGAACGCATTCAGCAGGCCGACCCGGCATCTCCCGGACTCGATGAGCTGGACAGGATGACCTCGGGGCGCTGACTGCCACTCGTCACCCGGCACGTCCGGCGGCGTGGGCCCGGATCTCGGGTGGGACCGACACGGGAGGCTCGTCGTTCATGAAATCGGAGAAGGACTGTTTCGACGCGCCGCCGCCCTCGAGCGTGTGATGCCGATCTGTGCACCAGAGGAGGCAGCCCTCCCTGGTGTGGACTCCGTTGTAGCCACCGGGTTTGTGGCCCCAGGTCCACTCATCGACGGGCATCATGAATCATTCGACCTCAGGTCGAGCCATCGGGCGATGCCGGCGGCCTGCATCGGCCAATAGGTGTTGCGGTCGTACTCGGCGATGACTTCTTCTGTGACGCCCTGGGCCCGGTAGTCATCGAGTACCCAGTCCCTCATGGCTGCCGTCAATGACCCGTCGTCGCCATCGCGCGCCGCCCTTTCCACCCACGAAACCCATGACCAGAGGCGCTCTTCGGCCTGGGCGAGCGACGCCAATGGCTCCGAATCCGCCCCGAAGTGGGCGAACCCGAGGAATCTGGGTGATCGCTCGGCGACTCTATGGAGATTGGAGACAACCAGGTGCGGATCGAAGTCGGGCGGTGGCGTGACCGGCTGCACCATGTGACCGTGCGGGAATGCGATTCCGACTGCATCGCCGACAAATGCCCCGCCACTCTCGTTCTCGACGTAGACGATGTGGTGCTTGGCGTGCCCGGGAGTGTGCAGGATGTCGATGCCCCTTCCCCCTCCCAGCGGCAGGCGATCACCCTCGTCGAGCACCAGCAGACGCTCTTCGGGAATCGGTTCCATTGGGCCCCACATCACTCGCATTCCCTCTTCGCCATAGATCCGCTCGGCAGAGTTCCACAGCCGCTCCGGACTACTCAAATGCCGTGCGCCGGCGGAGTGCACTGCGATCTTCGCATTGGGGAATCGCCGGGCGAAATGGCCGGCCCCACCTGCATGATCGAGGTGGATATGGGTGACCGCGAGTGTGGCCACATCGTCGATTCCGAGGTACTCGAGGGCGTCATAGAGGTGGCCGATGGACACCGATGGACCGCATTCGATGAGCACCCGCTCGGGCGTGTCGAACAGGTAGCACGCGAGGCGCTGATGTTCATCGAACATCTGGGCGTCGATGAGGTAGAGGTCGTTTCCGAGGTCGGTTACCGAGATCTCTGGCATGAGCGCGACATTAGAGGGTGGGCCGGTGATTCACAGGCATCAGCCGGTTTCGATGACGGGCCGATGCGTGATCCGGTCGCCTCCGACAACCACCCCCGGCACGACCGGTTCTCCGAGCCACCTGGATCAACCGCTCCGGGGAGGAACCCATCGCCATCCGAGCAACCGGTGTCCCATTCGTCTTGACAGATTCCGTTTCGGCGGAGTGTGTCACAGGGGGGCCATACGTTGATCGAGTTCCCACCTCGAAGGAAGTGCCCATGGATCTCAACCTATCGGTCCTCGCCGGGCGCCTGGCCGCCCCACCCGAGATCAGGGCGTTCGAAGGCGGCAGCCGCCTCGTTCGCTACCTGGTCACCGTCCGATCCGACGAACCCCGGCGGAGAGTCGACGTGCTGCCGGTGACGCTGTGGGACCCGCCCGACGCACTGGTAGATGCCGAACCCGCAGCCGGACATCGAGTCTGGGTCGTCGGAACCATGCAGCGCCGCTTCTGGAGCGGCAGTGAGGGCAGGCGCAGCCGTTTGGAGATCGTGGCCGATCAGGTGTGTCTGAGACCCGACCCGGTCGATGTCCCCGATCAGCGGTGAGTCTCCGGCCGCTACTCTCCCGCCCCGTGCAACGAGTCTCTATCGCAGCGGGATCCCAGGCAGCCGCCGATGCCGGCGCCGGTGTGGCCGACCATGGCGGCAATGCGGTGGACGCCGCCATAGCGGCCTCCATCGTCGGGATGGTCACCGAACCAGGGATCATCGCACCGGGCGGATCGTGCTTTCTGACGGTGTGGCCGCCGGATGGTGATCCGGTGGTCATCGACGCCTACGCCGCCGTCCCGGGGATCGGCGGTAGCCTTCCCGATGGCGACCTGGGGGACCGGGTCTCCATGGCCTACGGCGGCGGTATGGAGACCATGGTGGGCCCCGGATCCATTGCGGTCCCCGGAGCCTGGGCCGGTCTGGGTGCTGCTTCAGGGCAGTACGGCGCACTTCCGTGGGCGGCGTTGCTGGCACCGGCCATTGAGGTCGGCGCCGCCGGCTTCCCGCTCTCCGGCACCTCTGCTTCCTACCTGTCCTATGCCCACGGGCCGATCTTCGATCGCGAACCGGAGTCGAAGCGGGCCCTGTGTCATGCAGATACCGGAACCCGTCTCGCCGAGGGGGAAGACGTCAGGATCGCGGGTCTCGCCGACTCGCTGGGGGTGATTGCCGACGAGGGAGCCGACACCTGGTACACGGGATCCATCGCAGAGGCGATGCTTGCCGACCTCGGCGCCAGAGGCGGGCACATCACCCGCGACGATCTGGCGATGTATCGGGCCATCGAGAGGACGCCGACATTCTGCGATGTGGACGAGTGGCTGGTAGCCACCAATCCGGCCCCCGCCATCGGCGGAGCGGTGCTTGCTTCGATGCTGGTGCTGCTCGACGACCATCCCTTCACCGAGTGGTCGAGAGACGAGACCAAGCGACTGGCCCAGGTGCAGCGGGCAGTCCTGGGCTACAGAGCACGCAACTACGACCGCGCAATCGATCGGGAGCGTGTGGTCGCCGATCTCCTCGATGCAGCACGCGCCGCGGACATGAACAGGCTGCTCGGCTCGCCATCGACCATCCATGTGTCTGCCGTCGACAACAGCGGGCTCGCATGCTCCATCACCACATCGGCCGGGTACGGGTCGGGTGTGATGATCCCCGGCACCGGGCTGTGGCTGAACAACTCGCTCGGGGAGATCGAACTCGCCCCGGAAGGCGCCGGGCTGCTCGAGCCGGGTCAGCGCACGCCATCCAATATGGCGCCGACCCTGGCCCGCCGCTCCGACGGCGCCGTGCTCTCGATCGGATCGCCTGGAGCGAGCCGCATCACCACATCGATCGCTCAGGTTCTGCTCAACTTCATCCACCTGGGGATGTCGCTCTCAGATGCGGTGTCGCATCCCAGGCTCCATGTGGAGCTGTTCGAGGGGAGGCCGAGCATCGCCTACGAGCCGGGTGTCGCCATCGAGGCATTCGATGATCTGCAGCTTCGCCGCTTCCCGGACTTGTCGATGTACTTCGGCGGTGTCGCTGTGGCGCTGTGGGACCCGGCCGCCGGGCTCTTCCAGGCTGCAGACCCGCGTCGATCAGGCGGCGTCGCAGTCGGAGGCACCTGAGACTCAGACCGGCGGCCAGGGCACCGGGGGCCGGTCGTCGGGCGGGTAGGGGTGAACGGGATGTTCGAGCAGCGCTGCCACCCGTCCGTGTAGAGCATCGGCCTCTTCAGCACCCAGGCTCTGGCT
>JABMPV010000494.1 GCA_013202595.1 bacterium | reverse complement strand
GCGGGTAGCCCCGGCTCAGCGCGCTGCGAAGGCTTCCAGGCGGCTCCGGTCGAGCAGTGTGATCTTCCGATATCCGGTCTCGGCGGCTTCGCGCCGCTTGAGTTCGGCGAGTGCCTCATTCACCGACTGACGGGTCGCCCCGAGCAGTGTGGCGATCGATGCCTGGCTCAGATGGACTTCGCCGCGATCGTTGGCTTCATCCAGCAGGAGATCGGCGACCTGCTCGATGATCGTCCGGTGCATCAACCGGAGAACCCGGCGTTGGGTGCGCTCCAATTGGTCGAGCCCTGCGACCAGCCAGCGGAGGGCGATGATCGGCCGCTCGGCCAGGAGTGGGATGAGTCGATTGCGGTCGAGGCGAAGGGCCGAAACCGGATCGACCGCCCGTGCCGATGAGTGATACGGGTCGCCCTTGAACATGGCGATGTCGCCGAGAACGGCACCCTCATCGACCCGGACGACCACCCGGCGGTCGCCCTTTTCGCCGCGATACAACTCGACGGTGCCTTCGTGGATCACGTACGCGGCATGTGATTCCTCACCCTGGCGGAACAGGTGGGTGTCGGGGTACTTGGTGACGTAGTCGCCGATCGCTGCGATGGCTGCGAGATCGTCGGGGGTCATCATCAGGTAGTCGGTGCGTCCGAACGACCTGGCGAGCCAGGCGTGGTGCTGTGCGTCTGCGACGGAGTCCATGTGGGTGGAACGACCTGAGTGCTCGGGAGATTCCCACTCACTGTCGGCAGGCCGACCCTGTGGAGCGGATTCTGGATCGATCAACCGATGCCGCCGGCCAGCAGGCTTCGTTCGGGGGAGCGTCGCAGACGGATCATCGCCCACACACCCAACGTCGGCCCGATGGCCAGAACCGGAAACGCCCAGCGCCAGGTGAGCCAATCTGCCAGCACCGGGACTCCCCTGATGGTGACGAGGGTGAGGAGGAATCCGAGGGCCGTCTGAAGCGTCAACGCAGTGCCTCGTTCCCCCTCGGCGGCCGTCTCGGTGACCATCGTGGAGAACTGGGCAGAGTCGGCGACGACGGCAAATCCCCACACCAGGAACAGGGTCACCGTCACGGCGGGATGGGCCCCGAAGACCAGAGGTGTGGCGGCGGCACACGCGCCTGAGGCGGCCATCGACACGCCGGTGGCGATGGTGCGGCCCTTTCGATCGGCCCAGACACCGAACAGCCACGCTCCGAGACCGCCGATGGCGATGATCGCGAACGTCGCCGTGGGCACCCATTCGTCGCCGAAACCGGCCTGCCCGGCGGACGCGGCCAGGAACGCGGCCGTCCAGGTCCACATGGCGTACAACTCCCACATGTGCCCGAGGTAGCCGTATGTGGACAGGCGCACGCCCCGGTTGCGGATCACCGTGCCGATCTGTCCGAATGAGAAAGGCCTCGGTGTGCCCTCATGAGGACCGTCGTCGACTCCGAACGCCATCAGCATCGCCGCGAGGGCGGCGAGCGCCGACGCCCCCAGTACCACCCCCTGCCAGTCGAAACCGATGCCACTGATGAGGTGCGGGCCCGCACTGCCGATGGTGAGCGCGCCGACCAGGATCCCGAGCGCGGCGCCGCGCCCTGCGACGAACCATCCCGACATCACCTTGAGCCCACTCGGGTAGACCCCGGCCAGGGCGGCGCCCGTCACGAAGCGGAGTCCGAACGCCATCCCGTATGAGTCGCCGTCGAGCGCCACCAGGGCGGAGTTGGCTGCGATCCCGAAAGCGGTGGACAGTACGAAGATATGCCGGGCATTGAAGGAGTCCGGCGTGCCGGTGACGGCCAGGCTCAGCGCTCCCACCACGAATCCGATCTGCACGGCCAGTGTCAGCCCGGCAGTCTGTCCGGATGACAATCCCCAGACATCTTCGAGTTGGGGGCCGACGGCCGAAGCTGAGAACCACAGGGTCATGGCCAGCAACTGGGCGAAGGCGATGACGGCGAGCGCCCGATGGCGGCCGGGGTGCTCGGTCGATCCTTGTGAGGCCACGGCTGTCCCAACCCCGGTTGGCACCGGTCGATTCCTGGCCACTCGCCGGCTCTCAGACTCGTGGCTCCGCCGGCGCGGACTCCCGATGCCGATCGACGGTCTGATCCTGTCCTGAGCCTCTCGCAGCCAGGAACACGATGCCAACCGCAGTCAGGATCAATCCGCCGAGGCCCAACCCCCACAGAAGCGGATGGTCGCCAACGATCCGGAACGCCCGCTGCGAAAGGTCTTCGAAAAAGCGGAAGGGACCGGACGCTCCGAGTGCTCCTGCGCCGCTGGTGAGATCGGTCACCCAGAACCAAACGACATACCCGCCGGCGAGGACCAGGACTGCCCCGGCTACTCGATTGATGTACCCCGCAGTCGATCGCAGTCTGAGGATGAGGCCGCGCCGGCCGAATTCCAGAGCGATGGTCACGCCGAGGAGCAGCATCGACATGCCTGCTCCGTATGCGAGGAACGTGGCGACACCCGAGAGAAAGTTGCTGCGTTGCGCCTGGAGCGCCACCACGGAGAGGAAGACGGGAAGTGTGCACGACAGGGAAGCGATGGCGTAGGAGACGCCGAACCCGAATACCGATCGCAGGCCTCTGCCGTGTGATGCCCTGCCCGGCTTCGGCAGCCTCACTGTGAGATCGAAGCCGCGCAGCATGGCGATCCCGAGGAGGACGATGCCGACACCGACCACCAGCGCCAACCAGGGGATGGCATCGGTGACGGTCCGGAACCCTGCGGTGATAAGGACACCGGTGACACCGAACACCAGGAGGAACCCCGCCGACACCACCCCGCCGACGACGAGCGAGCGGCGCATGGCCGTCGCAGTGTCTTCGGGTTCGTCCCCGCCCGTGCCGATGAAATAGGAGAGATAGGCGGGCAGCATGGCGAAGCCACAAGGGTTGACGGTTGCGACCAGACCGGCGGCAAATGCGAGAGCGAGGGGAGCGTCGATCATGAGAGCAGGAACTCGACGATCAGATCCTCCAATTGGCTCTCGGTGAGGGGCCCGTTGTGTGTGTGGAGGATCTCCCCGTCTGTCGAGACGAGCACGGTGAAGGGCATGCCGAGGCCGCCGAGCTCCGAGTAGAGGTCGCCGTTGCGATCCTCAGCGAGATCAAACCGAACCCCGCTCTCCTCGACCAATGCCAATGCTCTGTCTCGCTCGTCCTGGATGTTCATGCCCAGGAAGGACACATCGTCGCCGAGCCGATCCTGCACCGGTCGGAAGGCTGCAGACAACTCTGCGACGCACGATGGGCACCACGACGCCCAGAAGTTCACCACCAGGGGTTTCCCTGCGTATGAGGCGAGCGTGGCCGGGGTTCCATCGAAGAACTCGAACGCGGTGGCCGGAGCGAGGGGCCCCGAAGCTTCGGGTGTCTTGCCATCAGCAGCATCGCCTGACCCGATCGAGAGTGCGGCGAGTACAGCGACGGAGATGATTCCCGCAGCCAGCGCGACAAAGAGAGGGTGCTTGCGCGTAGGTGTGGATACGGTGGGCATGGGGAATCTCCTTGGTGAGCCTGTCGAGTGGATCAACGGAGAGATGACCGGTGCGGTCGGGGAATTGTCGGATTCATGGCAGTCGTGATCAACATTCGATCGGCCGCATATTCGACCGTTCGGATACGATTCCTTAGGGCAGCCCCGTGTATAGGATGTTCCATCGGACCGATATTTCCGTCAGATCGGAGCCGCTATATGGCCATGTCCGAAGAGCACAAGGCTGCGTTGGCCCTCGGCCGACGCGAGTCACGTGCCGTCAAGAAATACCTCGAAGCGCTCGCCTCCCGCAAGCCGGGTAGGCCCGTCTCGCCCGAACGTCTCGGGGAGAGGATCGCTGAACTGGGGCAGCGCATCGCAGCAGAGCAAGACCCGCTGAAGGCTCTCGAGTACCGCCAGGCGCGCCTCGATGCCGAACGGCAGTTGGAGCAGTTGTCGACTCTGGACGACTTCGCAGAGGTCGAGGCAGGTTTCGTCGCCTCGGCCGGCGGCTACTCGCAGCGCAAGGG
>JABMPV010000037.1 GCA_013202595.1 bacterium | reverse complement strand
TCGGACTCGATTTCGACCGCTTCGAGACGGCGATTGCGACAGCGGTCGGTTTCGGCACGGTTGCGATCGCGGTCTCGATCTATGCCCACACCACCCGACCGCCCTACGACCGTTCCCTCCGCCGACCCGATCGATTGGACGCAGCCCGGTCGTGGGCCGGATTGGCCGCCGTCGGCGTGCTGTCGTCCCTCGCCATCGCCGGGCCACCGGCCGAGGCAGGCGCGGAGTGGATCGTGGCCGGAGGCGCGCTGGGTGTGGTCGCAGCTACCTGGGCATCGGTGCCGGTCGTCCTCCACTGGTCCGGTCTTCGGGAGGCGGCCTCGACCGCTGTGCTCTTCGCCGTGCTTGCTGTGGCGGCCGGCATCAATCCCAACCCGTCCTCGATCACATGGGCTCTCGTCGGTCTCGCCCTTGCCTCGACCGTGGCCCTGATGGCCTGGTGGCGGATGGCTCGGGAGTCCCCATGGATGAGGCCGATCGCCCTGCTCGGGTCCCTTGCCGGGGCTGGGGCCATTGCCGCAGGGTTGGCTGCCTCACCTGGCCGTATCGAGGTCTTTGCAGCCCTCATGGCCGCTGCCCTCCAGGTGATCCTCAGTGGCATCGTGTTCGGGTCGTCCGGACTGATCGCCGTCGGGCCCCTACTTCTGTTCGGAGCCTGGCTGGCGGCGATGACGGAGACGGGTAGCACCGGGTTCGTGTGGTTCGCCCTCGCGGTCGCCGTCGTGGTGCTTGCTGAGATCGAGGTGGGCCGATGGGCCCTCCGGGTCGGGAAGCTGAAGGTCATCACCGACCGGGAGTTGGTGGCGGGAGAGTGGGTGGGACTAGCGATCCTCGCAGCGAGCCCGATCGTTCAGATGGTGATCGCCGGCATCGGATTCGCTCTGGTGGCTTTCGGGGTCGTGGTTGCCTTGCTCGTGTGGTCCCTCGTCACCAGGGTCAGGCGCCGCTTCGTGTTGGCACTGGTGTTGACAGCGGTGACGGCGGTGATGACGGTCGCCGTAGGGGTGGCCGGCGGAGCGCCCGGCTCAGCGGCCTTCTGGATCCAATTGATAGGAGTCGGAATGTCCGCCCTCATGGCCGTCGGCATCATCGACGCGCATCGGTCGCAGGGCGGACGGGTGATGCGCCGACTCAACGAGATGACGGAGGACTGGAAGTGACCGCGGGCCACCGGTGGGCAATCGCCACCGCCCTCATGGCGACCGGAGCGATCATGTGGGGCGTCGCTGATCCTGGGGTGTCGGCGCCGTTGATGATCATCGGGGCGCTCCTGCCTGCGGCGATCGCACTGGCGGTCTGGGGGAGCGTGGGGGGCCGGGTGCCCGGCGCGGCGGCGATGGGCGGAGCCGTAGTGGGCGCCCTCGTTGCAGTGGCAAGCCACGCCCTCGTGTTGGCGTTCGCGTACGTCTTCTTCCTCGGCTTCGCCGAGCGCGCTGTTGACGTCCTCGACGCGATCAAGGTCGATCCCCAGATCACCGACATCCTCAACTCTCCTTGGACGCTCCTGGTCATGGTCGAATTGGTGGTGGTCGCCCCGTTGACCGAGGAGTTCGGGAAGGGATTGGGGGCCCGGCTGGCGAACCCCGCTTCGCGGCGACAAGCCTTCATGTTCGGTGTGGCTGCCGGCGCCGGGTTCGCTGTCATCGAGAACATCCTCTACGCGTCGGGGGCAGCCTGGTTCGGGGAGCCTTGGACGGCGTTGCTGGTGGGGCGTGCCCTCGGTGTAGCAGTGCACCCGCTGGCCACTGGACTGGTCGCGTTGGGATGGTGGCAGTGGCGCAATGACGCCGGTCCCGGATCTCCCATCCGCCTGATCGTCGCCGGAGTCGGCGTGCACGCCATGTGGAATGGGTCCCTGGTAGCGCTGTCGGTGGCCGACGGTGCCTACCAGCTCAGTGAGACGAGTGCAGCAGCTTCGGCTGTCGCCCTGGCCTACTCGGCTGTGTTCGGCGCAGCGGTGATTGCCTGGCTGTGGCGGATGACGGTGACTGTTCGAAGCGGTGACGAGACGGTCCTGCCGACGGATCTGACGACCAGTCGAGGAGTGGGATCGTGGCTGATCCTCGGTGCCGCTGTGCTGGTGCCAGTGGCGGTCCTGGTACTCACGTTCCCCACGATCTTCTGAACTCGTCGGACCGGCCGCCGGGGGCGACGCGATCAACTGGAAAGGGGCGAGCCGTCCGTCTGATCGGCCTCGATCCAATCGGCCAACGGGTGGCGTGGCTCAGCCTGCCAGCAGCCTGAGTGCGATCGCCTCGCCGAGGATCCCGCTCTCGAGGTCGCCGAGATCCACACTCTCATTGGGCCCATGGGCCCCGCACGTGGGTTCGGCGATTCCGGTGAGCACGATCGCGGCATCGGGGAACAGCCGCTCGAAGTCGGCGACGAACGGGATCGACCCTCCAACTCCGATCTCGGCAACCCCGGCCTCATAGGCAACCTCGAATGCCTCGCGGAACGCAGCGACCCTGGGGTCGTCGATGTTGGCGAGGAAAGCGGATCCCTGCTCGGTCGGGACGACCGTGACTTCTGCGCCCCACGCGTCGGCGGCGAGGATGTGCTTGCAGAGAGCGTCGGATGCCGCTGTGGGACCCTGCCCCGGGGCGATCCGCATGCTCACCTTGGCCCGGGCTGTGGGCAGCAACTGGTTGATCGACTCGGCCACCGACGGGGCGTCGATGGCCAGCACCGAGATGGAGGGCTTGGTCCACATGCGGGTGGTCAGCGTTCCGTCGCCCATCAAACGCACACCGGGGCGGACACCGAAGTCCTCTCGCACCATCTCCTCTGTGAGATCGAGCGGATCGGACTCGTACTCCACCAGACCGGGCACCGCGACCGAACCGTCGGCCGTGTGGAGCGTGGCGAGGATCCTGCTGAGCACGGTGAGAGCGTCGGGGACGACCCCTCCAGCCAATCCGCTGTGGATACCCGAATCGAGCACCTGGACCTCGACGCGGACCGCTACCACACCTCTCAGCGAAGTCGTGAGGGCAGGAACACCGACCTTCCAGTTGGCCGAGTCGGCAACGACGATCACATCTGCTTCCAGCAGATCGGAGTACTGCTCGAGGTAGTCGCCCAGATGAGCCGACCCGATCTCCTCCTCACCTTCGACGAACACCTTGACGCCAACCGGCGGCTTGCCACCGAATGCCTTGATGGCACCGGTGTGGACGATGATCCCCGCCTTGTCGTCACTCGAACCTCTCCCCAGGAGGCGGCCGTTGCGGGTGATCGGCTCGAACGGAGCCTCCTCCCACAACTCATCCGGTCCCGGAGGCTGGACGTCGTGGTGGGCATAGAGCAAGACCGTCGGCGCCCCCGGCGGCGCCGGGATCTCACCGAACACGGCCGGATGGGCGTCGGGAACCGTGAGCAGGCGCACTTCCCGGAACCCGGCGTCTCGCAGCAACTCGGCTGTCGCTTCGGCGGACCTGACTACCTGGGTGGAGTCGTAGGCGGCCGCACTCACCGACGGAATCCTGATAAGGGCCTCGAGATCGGCCTTGAGCGAGGGAAACAGGTCACGGACTGTGGAGCGAAGATCCTCGTGCATCCAGACATTGTCGCTGAAACCGGTTGTCGGTTGTCCGGGTATCGGGGATCGGTGCTTGCCGGACTTCTGCACCCCCGACTTCCTACTCGCGTCCGTCGAGCCGCCGATCGGACATCACGGGGGAGAGACCATCCATCATCCAGGATGAGTCGAGGGCCCGCAGCACTGCTGCGGGCCCTCGGTCTACGCGTGGGTGAATGCCTTACGGCTTGAACACGAACAGATTCACGCCGGTCTGGAAGGAGTGCATCGTCTGTGCGTTGTCGAAGATCGCCACACCGAAGTGGTAGGTGGCCGCCATGTCATCGAACTGCACATCGAACTCCGAGCCGGTCACCAGCGCACGGCTGAACTCGAGAGTCCAGATGCCGTCGGCCCAGGCATACCCTGCGCTCAGATCGCCACGGTCACCCGTGAAGGGGGCCGTGATGATCCCGGGGACCATGTCGCCCTCTACGAACAGGGAGTCGTCGAACTCGACGATGTCGGTCTCCCGGATGTATCCCGGGTCTCCGTTCTTGTCGCCGCCATCGGCGACCATGTACATCGGCATCGAGCCGTCTTCGGTCTTGTTGTTGTAGTAGCCGCCGCCGTCCTTGGGATCGCCATGACGCCCGGCGCCATCGGTGTCCTCGGACCAGCGAGTGGAGTCGAGATACTGGTCATCGAGCTGGGCCACATTGCGGACCGACTTCCAATGCCAGATGTCACCGATCTCGCCCTCGTTTGCCGTGTACTTGTTGCCGTACGCCTTGACGTCGGAGTTCTCTCCGGCATGGCAGGCGAGGAAGCAACCCTGGGTCTCGAAGCCTGCAATCGGGCTCGCCGGGACATTCCAGATGAAGGACAGCTTGTCCTCGTAGTAGGTGTTGTTCCCACCGTGACCCGGATTGTCATCCGGATTGGACAGCTGAATCCAGCTTCCATCAGCCTGCTTCTGCCACGGCGAACGAAGATGGTCCTCGGTCGCATCGTCCCAGGTGACCAGGAAGTACACCGTGTCGCCGGAGTACACCGACTTGACGGTCACGTCGTGGGCCCCTGCGTTTGCACCGCCGGACACGCCGACGGTGATTCCGGGGGCGTCGGCCCACGCTGCGTCATCGGCAACGCCGTCGAGCGTGGGGTCGTCCGCCGCTATCGAGACCAGTGCACCTTCCGGTGCCTCGAATGGTGCCACCGTGGTTGTGGGTTCTGCCGTGGGTGTCGGTGCTGCCGTGGTTGTCGGAGCAGCCGTGGTTGGCGGAGCAGCCGTGGTCGTAGG
>JABMPV010000036.1 GCA_013202595.1 bacterium | reverse complement strand
GTGATGGACGAGACCGACTCCGGGCTGGACATCGACGCACTCAAGATCGTCGCTGAGGGAGTCCAGCGAGTCGCCGGGCCCGAGCGCGGATTTCTCATCATCACCCACTACCAACGGATGCTCGACTACATCACCCCCGATGTCGTCCATGTGTTCCTCGATGGCCGCGTAGTCGAGAGCGGCGACGCCGATCTGGCTCGCCGCATCGAGGACGTCGGCTACGACTCCTTCCGGGCGGAGCACAGCGGATGATCGATCCTCCGCTCGAGCGGGTCGATCTTTCCCGTCTGCGGGACGACTTTCCGATCCTGCAGACGGAGATGAACGGGCGGCCGCTGGTCTACCTCGACTCGGCGGCGACCACGCAGAAGCCCGTCCAGGTGCTCGACGCGATGGACGCCTACTACCGCGAAGCCAACGCCAACGTCCACCGGGGCGCCTACGCCCTCGCCCAGGAGGCGACCGAGCGCTACGAGGGTGCCAGAGGCAAGGTGGCCCGGTTCGTGAACGCCGACTCGTCCAGCGAGATCGTATTCACCCGCGGCACCACATCGAGCATCAACATGGTGGCCTACGGATGGGGCCTCCACCATCTCGGTGAGGGCGACCGCATCCTGCTCACCACGATGGAGCACCATGCCAACGTGGTCCCGTGGCAGCTGATCTGCCGCCATACCGGAGCCGAACTGGTCTACCTCCCCATCGACGCCGACTACATGGTGGATCTCGCCGGCCTCGATGAACTGGTCGACAGTCGCCTCAAGATCATCGGCATCTCGGGAATGTCCAACGTGCTCGGGACCATCGGGCCGGTTGCGGTACTGGTCGAGGCAGCGCGCTCGGTCGATGCCATCGTCATCGTCGACGGCGCACAGATGGTGCCCCACTCCCCCGTCGATCTCCCTGCGCTGGGCGCCGACTTCGTCGCGTTCGGGGCGCACAAGATGCTCGGGCCGACCGGTGTGGGAGCCCTGTGGGGGCGGCCGGAGCGATTCGAGGAGATGGAACCCGCCGAGGGCGGCGGGGAGATGATCCGCGACGTCGGTCTCCACGAATCCAGTTGGGCCGATGTTCCTCACAAGTTCGAGGCGGGCACACCGCCCATCGCCGAGGCGGTCGGCTTTGGAGCGGCCGTCGACTATCTCTCGGCCATCGGCATGGACGAGGTCCGCCGGCACGAGATCGACATCACCTCCTACGCGCTGCAACGACTCGCCGAGGTACCCGACCTGAAGGTGTACGGGCCGGTCGATCCCGCCGCCAGGGGCGGTGCGGTGTCGTTCACACTCGCGGACGTCCATCCGCATGATCTCGCCACCATTCTCGATCAGGAGGGCATTGCGATCCGGGCGGGCCACCACTGCGCAAAACCACTGATGCGCGTGCTCGACGTGCCGGCAACCGCGAGGGCCTCGTTCTACGTGCACTCGACCACCGATGAGGTCGACGCGCTGGTTTCGGCGCTGTGGGAGGCGCGACGCCTGTTCGGCCTCGCCTGAGGCGGACGGGTACGAACACTGGCGGAGTAGCCTTCGACGCCGGACACAGACCCCTGGAGGAACGGGTGTCGCTCGATCAGTTGTATCGCGAGGTCATCCTCGACCACTACCGCAGTCCGCGTCACAGTGGATCTCTCGAGCACCCCGACGCGCACGCCGACGGTCACAATCCGCTGTGCGGGGACGAGATCTCCCTCGACCTCACGTTCGACGGCGACCGGGTCTCCGACATTCGCATCTCCGGCAGGGGATGCTCGATCTCCCAGGCCTCGGCTTCGATGATGGCCAACGCAGTATCGGGCATGACCCTCGATGAGGTTCGCGACCTCGAACGCCGCTTCAAGGAGATGATGTCCATCGAGGAGGGCGGCGAGGAGATCGACGTCAAGGTCATGGGCGATTTGGCCGCTCTGCAGGGCGTTCGCCGCTTCCCCGTCCGCATCAAGTGCGCCGACCTCCCCTGGACCACCCTCGATGAGGCGCTTTCTCAGCGAAGCTGAGCCGATTTCTCAGCGCAGCTGAGCCGATTGGCACCCCATGGCCGCCATTTGTCGGCTCGGCAGACTGGCGGGCAGCCCGGACCACGTCATTTGCTGCGGCAACGACACCGTTGATCGTGCACGCTGAGGGGCACGCGATCACCGCTACGTGAACCGGCGGCTCTGGACACGATCACCCGATGGGAAATTGAGCGGTTCTCGATCAGTATCTCGAAGCGATGACAAGCGGTGACCGCGATACACCGTCAGCCGATCACCGGTCGATCGGGCACCGGGTCTCGATGTCTCGGGAGCGGCACTCGCAGTCCCAGCACACCCGAATGAGCACTGCCCGAACTCCTCTGGTGAGGGCCGGGGAGTAAGGCCGAATGAGGAAGTCCAGTTCCCAACGACGGGAGGAGAACCATGGGTGCCTTCAAGAAGATCAAGGACATGAAGAAGGTGGTGTCACAGACTCCCGAACTGATCGAGCAGGCCCAGAAGCTGCAGGAGCAGGCGCAAGGGATGCAGGCCGCTCAGTTGGCGGCAGGCGAGCCCGCAGGTGCTGCAAAGGCCATCGATCCTCAATTGCTCGGACCGATCGCCGGAGTCACAATTGAGAAGTACGCCGGATTGTCGAAGGCGATCGGCGAGCGGAAGCTCGATCAGGCCGGCATCGATAGCTTCGTGCAGTTGCATGGGTTGACGCCGGAGGCTTGGCAGACTGCCTACGAAGGGTGGAACGAGCGGTTCCAGGGCAACATGGCTCTGTCGGTCCATTTTGGTGCTCTGTACCAGCAAGCCCGTTCACTCTGAGCAGGAGGTAATCATGGGATTCCTCAAGGACATGAAGAAGCTGTCCAAGCAGTCCAAGGAGGCGTCAAAGGACTGGGACCCTGCCGCTCAGATGCGCGAGGCTTCCGCGGCACTCGCGGCCACCAGCGAGATGATGGCCCAGCAAACGGCTGCAGCAGAGTTGGCGGAATCAGGTGAGCCGGCGACGGCCCAGGTGAATGCTGCTCGGGACACCGGTACGGTGGCGAACCTACAGCCCGTGATGGAGATCGACTTGCTGATCTTCGCGGGAGGACGACCGCCATACCCGGTCACCCTTCGGCAGATCGTGCCCCTGGCCCAGATTGGCCGCCTTGTGCCCGGCACCCGGCTACCGGTCAAGATCGACCTCGGCGATCCCGGCGCGGTCTGGATCGACTGGAGACCGGGCCCGACAATCTAGTGCACTGCCGAAAGGGCAGGTTGCGAGGCACAGCTGGGTGCCGGCGTGTTTTCGGAGTGAGGGGCAATGGACACGCGCGACCATTCGTGGGCGTTGGGCGAGAACGGTGGACCACCGATGTTGATGGCCCACCAGTATCGACAGTGCGGCAGATGCCCGGACCCTCAAGGTCCGTTGTCGCTATCTTCCCACCATTGACTTCCAGATTCGGGTGGCGGCGCAAGGCCCGGAAGCGCCTTCCCGCGGGCCTACTCGGCGGGGGCGTTCTTGGAAGACCGACACCTCTCGTGCGAGCGATCGACAACACAGGTGAGGCCGATCAGCGCTGGTCAGCAATCGGCGCGCCACCCCCAGCGGCACGGATTGTCACCAGCGGCCCTATGGGTGTTGCTATGCCCGGCCTAGCGGAGTGCAGCAGCAACGAGCCTGCCGATCTCGCCTGCCTGCTCCAGCGAATACGGCTCCTCCGTCGGCCAGATGATGCGCACCACCGATTGGCCTGCGAGGACGAGGACCTGAATTGCGCTGTTCTCAAACCCGACAGCCCTGTCGCCAACCCCTTCGATCTCGAAAGCATCGCCGTAGATGCTCGCCACGAAGCCGGCCTCTGCCTCGAAGCTGGCATCGCCACCGTTGCTCACCAACTCGACGGACATGTAGACGGTCTTCTCGCCAGTGAAGATCGACAGGGTGCATATGGAACTGGCCCCGGAAGGGCTGGCGAACGTGGTCACGTCCCGCCGCGCGTCCATCTCCACGCCGATCTCGACTGTGGGCAGCAGCTCACACAGCTCATCGGAGGTGATAGTGGAAGGCTCGTCGGTCTCGCCCACCGTGGTAGTTGTCTCGGTCGGCTCTGACGTCGTTGTCCCGTCGCTTGAGGTGGTATCGCCGGCCGGGGCTCGCGTCGTGCCAGTTGTCTGAGTTCCGGTGATAACGGTCGTGGGCTCGGTGCCAGTGTCTGGGATGTCATTCCCGCCACATGCACCCGCAACCAGAACCAGTCCTGCCGCGACAATCGCAATCCGGCGGCTCTGCACAAGAACGATCACGACTCGCCCCCCTTCACCAGGTTGTGAGCTGCCAGCCTTGCGTCAGGGAAGGTTCCTGTCAATCAGCCATAGAACCACGGAATGGGGGTGCGCCACGAAGGAACCTGGCAGGAGAGCCAGCCGTTCCCGGCTCCCATCGTCGGGAGCGCTGCCCACGACCCGGCAACACACCAGATCGTCGTGTTCGCACGGACCCCGTTCGGTGCCACCCTCTTTGCCTTCGGTAGCACAGCCACAAGCGGGGCTTGGGAGGCATACGAACCCGACCCCGGCTGAACGGTGCCAACTCCGCCGTATCGGCGCCCCGGTTCTGGTGCGCGACAGGTACATCACCGATTCCTCAGCACCCCTGTCGAGAGTCGACTGCTCCTGGAGTCCGGTTTGATCTCACGATCCCGTAGCGAGTGACGTAGTGGCGGGGGCGGCTGTCAGAAGAGACGGTCACGTTCGGCGCATGGATTGGAGTGAGCTTCCCGGAAGGGATGCGGCACCGACCCACAACAGGGCCTGGACGACCACGTTTCCGAACAAGAAGCCCCCGGCTCCGAAACCGATCGCCAGCATCAGTTGAGCCACCCCGTGCCGCCCGGTCAACGCCTTCAGGATCCCGCCGGTCGCCACACCGAGGAGGATCAGACCGATCAGCGGATAAACGGGGTTCTCGCTCCAACCCGAGGTTCGGGCGAGCACCGAGCATCCCGACGACTAGCGCCCCGGGATTGAGTGGCGCGGGTCAGATTCCGGAACCCGAGGAGTATCCCTGATCCCTGGTGGGTGGGATCGATAAGGCGTCGCCGTTGAGACGGTCCTCGAGGTTGCTCACACGGTCAACCAGGACTTCCAGCACCCTTACCGCGTGGTCACCTCTGCTCTCGGCCAGGTCGGTGCGGACTGCCTGTTCTCCGGGATGCGTCGTGTCGATCACGCGACCCGTCAGTCCCACGACGGTCGTCTCGGGCGGGACGTCTCGCACCACAACAGCGCCTGCTCCCACGCGGGCATATTCTCCGATGGTGACGGCGCCAAGCACTATGGCGCCGGCCCCGACCACGACACCATCACCGAGGGTGGGATGACGCTTCTTCTTGTCAACACTCACACCGCCGAGTGTCACCCCCTGGTAGAGCATGACGTCGTCCCCGATCTCTGTGGTCTCACCTATCACCACTCCCATGCCGTGGTCGATGACACAGCGGCGCCCAATCTGTGCCCCGGGGTGGATCTCGATGCCGGTGAGTGCCCGATTCAGGTGACTGAGAAGCCGTGCCGGAAACTTGAGTCCGGTCCTCCACAGCCGATGGGCGAGGCGGTGCAACACCAGTGCATGGAGCCCTGGAGAGCAGAAGAGCACTTCGGGCACGTTCCGGGCGGCCGGATCCCGATCGAAGATCGCCCTGACGTCCTCACCTACTCGCTGCAACGGCCGCGGCCATCGCTTCGATCTCCGGGGTAGGAATCCGTGATCTGCGCCCATTACGCCACCTCCCCCTCCGCATCCATCTGGAACAGCGCGGTCGACAGATAGCGTTCACCGGTATCCGGCAAGATGACCACGATCAACTTCCCGGCATGTTCGGGCCGAACGGCCACTTCCCGTGCCGCATGCACCGCTGCCCCGCTGGAGATTCCCGCCAAGATGCCTTCGGTGCGGGCAAGTCGTCTCGCGGCAGAGAGAGCATCCTCGCCGCGGACACGGGCAATCTCATCGATCACTCCACGGTCGAGGACGTGGGGGACGAACCCGGCTCCGATCCCCTGGATCGTGTGCGGCCCCGGAGTTCCACCCGAGAGCACCGGCGAATCTGCCGGCTCCACGGCCAGCATCCACAGGCCGGGTCGCCGCGGCTTGAGCACCTGGCCAATGCCGGTGATCGTCCCGCCGGTGCCGACACCCGCGACCACGATGTCGACCTCGCCATCGGTATCGGCCCAGATCTCCTCAGCGGTGGTTCGCCGGTGAATATCGGGGTTGGCCGGGTTCAAGAACTGCTGCGGCATGAACGCACCCGGAGTCTCGGCCACCAACTGCTCGGCCCCGGCAATAGCGCCGGCCATGCCCTCACCGCCGGGGGTGAGTACCACATCGGCACCCAGCATCCGCAACAACGCCCGCCTTTCCACGCTCATTGTCTCGGGCATGGTCAACACCAGCCGATATCCCTTGGCAGCTGCTGCGAAGGCCAGAGCTACGCCTGTGTTGCCGCTCGTGGGCTCGATAAGCGTCGTCTTGCCCGGAGTGATCTCACCGGCCTGCTCCGCCGCGACAATCATGTTCACGCCGATGCGATCCTTGACACTCGACAGCGGGTTGAACGACTCGAGTTTCGCCACGAGCCGAGCGCCACCCTCGGGAGACATCCGCGGCAACTCTACGAGCGGCGTGCCCCCGACGGTCTCCGTGATATCAGCGAAAATGCGTTTCATCTCCAACCCTTCAATAGGAAAAGGCCCGGGCTTCTCGCCACGGGCCTCAAATGACTGCTGTATCTCCGTCGTCAGAAACGGAGGCGTTCACCCGAGGCATGGCTACACCAACAGGTGCAGCGACAGCCGGAAGAGGTGAAGGCCTTCATTACCATGATGGTATCAGAGGTCGACGGCTTTCAGTATCTGGGACTTTCCCGACGAGGTCCGTGCTGGTTTCCCGATCCGCTTGTGTGATCTTCTCTGACCCTGGCCCGGATCAGACCGACGACAGGAGACCTTCGGCACCCCTGACAGGACTTCCCTGGATTCGCCGTGCCGTTTGGGCTCACGATTGCGTGAGCTCTCCGACGTCTATGAGACCTGGTCCGACGATGGGTTCCGGCTAGACAAAAGCTCTCAGGCCTCAGCTCGTTGTGGTCGATGGTTCCGTCATGAGTCGACAACGAGGCTTCGGGCAGGAGGGGCGTTTCAGGACATGGCGCCCAGCGATTCTGGTGTTCGTGGTGATCGCCGCCCTGACTGTCATCGGGACGGCACTGACGCAGCAATTCATGGGTCGAGGCCTCGAGGCCCGTCTGGCTTTACAGACTGAGTCACTGGCTGCCTCACTCGATCATGGGGCGCAGGACGTCGAGTCCCGTCTGGTGAATCTCGCAGCGTTGTTCACGGCCAGAGAAGAGGTCACCGCAGAGGAGTTCGAGCAGTATGTGACCGCCTCCGGGCTGGCTGATGGTGTGGGTGGCATGGCCTACATGCCGATCGTCCATGCCACGGACCTGGGGGCATTCGAGGAGCAGATGGCGGCGGCAGTTCCCGGCTATCAGGTGTTCGAGATCGACGCTGAGGGCAACCGGGTCCCGGTGGGGCCTCGGGACTGGTACTTCCCGGTCCAATACTTCGAGCCACCCGGCGGCCTCGAACGGCCGCTGGGTCTCGATGCCGGGTCACCTCCGGGACGGCTTCCCTACCTCATGGAAGCCGTCACGAGCGGGCGTGCTGTTACTACCCCGATCGTGCCCTTGGCAACAACACGCCAGCATGGATTCATTGCCTACATACCCGTAACAGATTCCTCTGGCACCGTCACCGGAGTAGTCGCCAGTCCGGTCGTGTTCGAGGATCTGGCGACAGTTCAGATACCCGAAGGACTTGCCAGGGTGCTCGATTGGACGATCCGCGATGTCACCGAGGAGGCACGGCGCCTGGGAGTGACGGCTTTTCCAGACATCCATGTCCAGATCCTGCCCCCTACGCAGGGGGGCATGGTCCACTCTGACACCATCCATATTCTCGACCGCATCATGCAAGTCGACGCAGTACCCTCCGCCGACTCATCTCTCCCACGCGACCGCTTTCTGGCGCACTGGATCCTCCTCGCCGGTCTGGTCATCGCACTCATGGCCGGCGTCATCGCCCACCTACTCTCCCGCCGGGCCGAGACACTGCGGAAAGTGGCGAAGCTGAGTGAAGTCCTCGGCGCCAAGCAACAGTTCGTCGCCACCGTATCCCACGAGTTACGCACTCCTCTCACCAGCGTGATGGGTTTCGCCGACATCCTCCGCGACCAGACAACGGAACTCTCCGCCGACGATCGGGCTGAGTTCATTGACGCCATCGCCGACGAGGCACTCGACCTTTCCTCAATGATCGATGACCTTCTGACGATGACGCGAGCGAATCAAGGAACCCTCACGGTTGTCGCGCAACCAACGGACCTCCGGGCCCAGGCCTCCCAGGTCCTCGAAGGTCTCAACCAGACCAGAATCCCAATGACGACCACCCCGAAGGCCGGGTGTGTTCTGGCGGACCCGGCCAGAGTCCGCCAGATTGTGAGGAATCTCGTGACGAACGCCTCCGCTCACGGCGGACCCGATATCCGGGTGCGAATCGCCCCCGCCGGAGACCGGATTGGCCTCGAAGTCATCGACGACGGGTCCGGCGTGCCACCCGGCGATGAAGAGAGGATCTTCGATCAGTACTTCAGCGCCGGCACCGTCCAAGGCAGAACCTCCAGTATGGGGATCGGCCTGAGTGTCTCCCGAACGCTGGCTCAGCTGATGGGCGGCGACCTCTCGTATCGACGAGTCGGCGGCAAGACCATCTTTCAGCTCTCGTTGCCTGCGGCACGATCACTCTCCGATACGAACCCTGCAGTCGAGACCCCGGCTCAAGCAGAAATCCACCAACTCAGCCCATCCGCCTCCACCTAGTGCTCTGGCCAGGAACGTTGGCGATGTTCAGGGGTGCTGAGGGGTGGGAGTCGCATCGGCGGCCGCCAGGAATAGCTTCTCGACGCGCCGACCGACTCTTCTCGTCCACCGCGGTGACAGGACAGCAAGGAGCGAAGAGCACAGGATCCTGAGTGTCGAATGCGGCCCCTTCCACGATTCGTGACCGGCCCTGACGGCGCAGCTCCGGTAGTAGCGGTCCGTGAAGAGCAGCATGACCACGCCGGCGCCTCGGGCAGCGCTGATCCCGGGAAGCGGTAGATCGTTCATCAGACGGGTGTATGAGGGGGCACGGCGGAGCGCCCGCATCAGCAATTGTCGTCGCACCCGCCGGATGGGTTCGGAGGCTTCGTCTGCGGACCGACCGAGGAATGGCTGCAGCGACGGGTGGTAGGCGACACCGCGCTCCAGGTCGCGTTCGATGTCTCGGGTGACGTTCGCCAACTGGATGAACACGGCGACGTCGGACAGCTGCTTCGATTGCGGTTCTGTCAGCTCACGTCTGACCGTCAACGCGGTGACAAAACGGGCCGGTTCACCGATCACGTCATCGCAGTACCGGTCGAGCTGCTCGGTGGTTTGCAGCACGCCGCCCTGAGCAGCGAACACGGCCCCCCACCGCTCCATGCTCGATGCCATGGCAGTGACCATCACAGCCACCCGGTCTCGATCGGTATCGGGGAGATCCAGAAAGAGGTGATCGACCAGCGCACAGCGTTCGACCAATAGCTTGTCCACTTCCTCTCGTCGATTCGCCGCGACCAGATCGACCCTGGGAGGCGGTTGGCTCAGATCCAGGGTGGCGAATCGGGTGGCAAACCACCGCAGACCCGCTATGCGTTGCTCGTGATCGGGGACCATGTCCTCGTAGGAATCGAGCATCCGGGCGTAGAGGTATCCAACACGGGCGGCTCGGGCAGCGGCTTTGGGGAGCCAAACGACGCTGGCAGCAAACGACCGTGCAACATGCGGCAGGAAGGCCCAGCCAAATCGTTCCGGGTCTTCGATCGCCTTCAAGTGATCGAGATCGGGCTCCCGGCGATCGAGCAACATCCCCTGGACGAGGAGGATGGGTCGCTGTACGAGGAATGGCAGAGAACCCATTGGCTCAACCTAACGACCCGAGTGCCCAACACGTCAGCACGCGAAGCCAACAGCCGAGCCCGCTCCAGGGCAGACCTCAACTCGCCGTTCGAGGTAGATGGACCCATCCCCCCTGAGAGGTGGCATCAGGCTACGACTGCTGAAGGGGGTGCTCGAGAGTCGCCACCACAGGGTGTCGGGCTTCCACCGGGCATCGAGTGCGACGATCTCGTTGCACCAAGATATGACAATCGACCCTGTCAACGCCCCGACGACGTCATATCCTCAAGAGTGGAGTCGATACGGGGAGTGCTCATGTGCTTCTCGGCGGAAGCCGACATCGTGGCCGGTCTCGTGGTGACCGGAATGGGAATCGATGCACTTCGCCACACACGGTCGGCGCGCGACATCCCCCTGGCAGCACTCCCCGTCGTGTTCGGTATCCACCAGGCGATCGAAGCGGTCACGTGGTGGGGTCTCGACGGCCGGGCGCCCGAGGCGGCGACTTCATTCTCCATGTGGGCCTACCTCATCATCGCGTTCGGGATCCTGCCCGTCCTGGTTCCTGCGGCCATCTACCTGATGGAGGACGACCCCGACATCCGGAGAAGGATCATCCCCTTCGGCATCATCGGAGTGATCGTGGCGTCGACACTGGTGTGGGAGATGGCCACCGGCCCGGTCGGGGCCGAGATCGCCGGGCGGTACATCTGCTACGAGGTCGACCTCGAGTACGGCGGTCAGATCACCGCGCTGTACGTCGTAGCGACATGCGGGCCGATCATCGTCTCGGGATCGCGCCGTATCGTCATCTACGGCCTGCTCAACCTCGTGGCAGTCGCCACCCTCGGGATGCTGATGTCGACCGGCGTCATCTCGCTCTGGTGCGCCTGGGCGGCCGTGACGAGCGTCGCCATTTCTATCCACATGCGAGCAAAGGAGAGGGTGCCCGACCCCGTCCACGAGGTCCGCCAATCCTCCGATGCCATGTGATGGGGCGCCGGTACCGACGCCCCATCATCGACCCGATTCCGTGGTGACTCAGATCCCCGCGTAGAAGTCGTTCCCCTTGTCGTCGACGACGATGAACGCAGGAAAATCCTCCACCTCGATCCGCCAGATGGCCTCCATCCCCAGCTCGGGATACTCGAGCACCTCGACCTTGCGGATCCGATCCTTGGCCAGGATGGCGGCCGGCCCGCCGATCGACCCGAGGTAGAACCCTCCGAACTCGGCACACGCATCGGTGACCTGTTTGGAGCGGTTGCCCTTGGCGAGCATCACCATGCTGCCACCCACGGCCTGGAACAGGCCGACGTAGGAGTCCATCCGCCCCGCGGTCGTCGGCCCGAACGACCCCGATGCATACCCGTCCGGCGTCTTGGCGGGACCGGCGTAGTAGATCATGTGATCCCGGAGATACTGCGGCATTGGCTCACCTGCATCGAGCCGTTCCTTGATCTTTGCGTGAGCCATGTCCCTGCCTACGACGATCGGCCCCGTGAGCGCCAGCCTGGTGCCGACCGGATGCTTGGTGAGCTCAGCCCTGATCTCGTCCATCGACTTCGTCAGATCGAGTGCGACGGCCTCACCGGGTTCGGTGATCGTCGACGGATCGGGCAGGAATCGGGCCGGATCGCGCTCGAGGGCTTCGAGGAACACACCCTCTCCCGTGATCTTCGCCTTGATCTGGCGGTCGGCCGAGCATGAAACGCCCATTCCGACCGGGCAGGAAGCGCCGTGACGAGGCAGTCGGATCACCCTGACGTCATGGCAGAAGTACTTGCCGCCGAACTGCGCGCCGATACCCGTGTTCCGGGTCAATTCGAGCACTTGCTGTTCCAGTTCGAGATCGCGGAAGGCTCTTCCGTGCTCGTTGCCCGATGTCGGGAGGCCATCGAGGTACTTGGTGCTGGCGAGCTTCACGGTCTTCAGTGTGAGCTCGGCCGAGGTGCCGCCGATGACGATCGCCAGGTGGTAGGGAGGACAAGCCGCAGTCCCCAGTGTCCGGATCTTCTCGTCGATGAACCCCAGCAACGACTCCGGATTGAGCAGCGCCTTGGTCTCCTGGAACAGGTAGGTCTTGTTGGCAGATCCTCCGCCCTTGGTCACGAAAAGCAACTCGTACTCGTCGCCGGGCACCGATTCGACCTCGATCTGAGCGGGCAGGTTGGTGCCTGTGTTCTTCTCTTCGTACATGGACAGCGGCGCCACCTGGGAATACCGCAGGTACGACCCGGTGTAGATGTCGTAGATGCCGCTCGACAGCCACCTGGCGTCATCGACGCCCGTGAACACGTTCTCTCCCTTGTGGCCGTGCACGATCGCGGTGCCCGTGTCCTGGCACGAGGGAAGGACCATGCCGGCCGAGACACACGCGTTCTTCAGCATCTCGTATGCGACGAAGCGATCGTTGTCCGATGCCTCCGGATCGTCCAGGATCGCCCGCAACTGGCCGAGGTGCCTCGCCCTGAAGAGATGGGAGACATCCCGAATCGCCTCGGTGGCCACCATCCGCAGAGCCTCGGGGTCGATGCGGAGGATCTCCCTGCCATCGCTCGACGTCGTGTCGACGAGACCATCGGCCTCGAGCAGGCGGTACTCGGTCTCATCCGCCCCGAGTTGGAACATCGGCTCATAGTGATAGCCGGGCACGCGTCACCTCATTGATTGCCTGATACAAACCTAGTGCCCCGACCACAAACGTTTGCCGCGTTCACGACGGCCAGATGACGCCCCCGGCTGTGTCCTCGTCCTCGACGCACGGTGAAGTGCGTCCACGTCCTGCGTCCTTGCC
>JABMPV010000493.1 GCA_013202595.1 bacterium | reverse complement strand
CCATCACCTCGGCTGCCACGACCTGCTTCTGGAAAGACACCTGGATCAACATCATCGACACCCCCGGTCACGTCGACTTCACCGTTGAGGTCGAACGGGCGTTGCGAGTACTCGACGGTGCAGTCGCCGTCTTCGACGCCGTCGCCGGGGTCGAACCCCAGTCTGAGACCGTGTGGCGTCAGGCCGAGCGGTATGGAGTACCCCGCATCGGGTTCATAAACAAGATGGACCGCATCGGAGCGGACTTCCCCGCAGCCGTTGCCTCCATGCGGGAGCGCCTCGGAGCCAACCCGCTGGTCATCCAGATCCCCGTCGGCGCTGAAGCCGAATTCGAGGGCGTCGTCGACCTCGTCGAGATGAAGGCTCACATCTGGCCCGAAGAGTCGGGTGAGCGCTGGGAGACCGTCGACATCCCGGCCCATCTCGTCGGAGCAGCCGAAGAAGCCAGGCACCATCTCCTCGAGCAGATCGCCGAAGTCGACGAGAAGCTCCTCGAGAAGTACCTCGAAGACCTCGAGATCTCACCTGACGAGATCCGCTTGGCCATCCGCCAGGGCACGCTCGACCGGATATTCACGCCGGTGCTGTGTGGCTCGGCCTTCAAGAACAAGGGTGTCCAGCCGCTGCTCGACGCAGTGACCTTGTACCTGCCGAGCCCGGTCGACCTGCCGCCGATCGAGGGTTTCAAGCCCGGTGACGATCACACCCCGATGCTGCGCAAGGCAGACGACGCCGAGCCGTTCGTCGCCCTTGCCTTCAAGATCATGAGCGACCCCTACGTCGGCAAGCTCACCTACTTCAGGGTCTACGCCGGTCACGCAGCCAAGGGCGACGCCCTGGTCAACATCAGCACGGGCAAGAGGGAGCGGATCGGCCGCCTCCTCAGGATGCACGCCAACCATCGCGAAGACCTCAACGATGTCTTCACCGGCGACATCGTCGCCACGGTTGGCCTCAAGAACACGACGACGGGGGACACGCTGTCGGCGGTCCATGCTCCGATGCAGCTCGAGTCGATGACGTTCCCCGCGCCCGTCATCTCGCTCGCCATCGAGCCCAAGACCAAGCAGGATCAGGACAAGCTCGGTGAGGCCCTGATGCGCCTCTCCGAGGAGGACCCCACATTCCTGGTGCGCTCCGACGACGAGACCGGCCAGACGATCATCGGCGGGATGGGCGAACTCCACCTGGAGATCCTCGTGGACCGCCTGCTCCGAGAGTTCAAGGTCGGCGCCAACATCGGTCGCCCCCAGGTGGCCTATCGCGAGACCATCAAGACCGGCGTCAAGAAGGTCCAGGGCAAGCACATCAAGCAGTCCGGCGGCAGAGGCCAATACGGGCACGTCGTGATAAATCTCGAGCCGACCGGCCCCGGCGGTGGCTACGAGTTCGTAGACGCCACCAAGGGCGGTTCCGTGCCGCGCGAGTACATCAGCGCGGTCGACGCCGGCATCGAGGCGGCCCTCGAGTCGGGGATCCTCGCCGGATACCCGCTCGTGGACGTCAGGGCCACGCTCACCGATGGGTCGGCCCATGCCGTCGACTCCTCGGAGATGGCGTTCAAGATCGCAGGCTCAATCGCAGCCCAGGCCGCCGCCAAGCGCGCCGGCATCAAACTGCTCGAGCCTGTTATGGCGGTCGAGGTGGTGACGCCCGATGAGTACATGGGCGACGTCATCGGCGACCTCAACTCGAGGCGCGGGCAGATCGGTGAGATGGGCCAGCGGGCAAACGCCCGGGTCATCACCGCCCAGGTGCCTCTCGCAGCAATGTTCGGCTATGCCACGGACCTGCGGTCAAGGACCCAGGGTCGTGCTGACTACACGATGCAATTCGATTCGTACAAGCCAGTCCCGGAATCCGTCGCAGACGAACTCGTCGCGAAGGTACGGGGCGAGTGATCAGGAGGAGTAGGAGCCATGGCGAAGGCGAAGTTTGAGCGTACGAAGCCGCATGTGAATGTTGGGACGATGGGTCATATTGATCATGGGAAGACGACGTTGACGGCTGCGATTACGAAGGTGTTGGCTGAGTCGAATCCGAATGTGGAGTTTACGGCGTTTGATGAGATTGATAAGGCTCCTGAGGAGCGTGAGCGTGGTATCACGATTAACGTTTCTCATGTTGAGTATGAGACGGAGAACCGTCATTACGCGCATGTTGATATGCCTGGTCACGCTGATTACATCAAGAATATGAT
>JABMPV010000492.1 GCA_013202595.1 bacterium | reverse complement strand
TGCTCGGGTACTGCGACTCGGGCTGATCCTCGTCTGCGAGCACGGCATCGATTGCAGCGCGCAGGTCTTCTCCGGTGACGGGAACGCCGCTATTCGGGCGGCTCGAGTCCATCCGGCCCCGGTACACCAGACCCCGGTCTGCCCCGAAGAGGAAGAAGTCGGGAGTGCACGCCGCTGTGTATGCCTTGGCGACTTCCTGGGTCTCGTCGAAGAGGTAGGTGAACGGGTACCCGAACTCGGCGGCAGCAGCTGCCATCGCCTCGGGCGCATCGCCCGGGTACGCCGCTGCGTCGTTGGACGAGATTGCCACGAAGGCGACGTCACGGTCCGTGTAATCCTGCGCCAGTGAGACCAGGCCGTCTCTGACGTGCTGGACGTAGGGGCAGTGTTCGGCGATGAACATCACCACGAGAGCCTTCTCGGTGAACGAACTCAGGGCGACGGTGTTCCCCCAGACCGGGCTCAGGAGATCGAAGCCCGGGGCTGTGGTGCCCAGCGAGAGCATCGTCGATTCGGCTGCCATGGGTTCCTTTCGGTCGATGCGCCGATCGTACGCCGCAGCGCGGCGCTATGGGCGCGAGCACATCGCCGACCCGTCACCGGCTGTGAAGTCACCTCTCGTGCGCTATCCGAACGCGGTCCCGAGGAACTCGAGCAGGTCGCCGTAGAGCTCCGGATTCGCGTCGAGCATGTCGGTTCCGTGACCTCCGGTGTCGACGGTGATCGCCACGCCGAGGAGTGCTTCGGCGAATTCCTCGGCCTCGGCGACGGCGGCACCGTCGTCTCCCGCTCCGAAGAACAGCGACGGTTCGGTGATCTCGTCGGCGCGGGAGAACCCCGGGGTGTTGTCCCACTCACGCGATGCGGACACACCGACGATTCCGGCGAGTTGATCCTCAGCCGCCAGGAAGAGGGCGGTCGCTCCGTTCATGGATGCGCCGGCGAAGACGATCTGCCCGGCGCCGCGTTCTCTGACGAACGCGACGGCGCCCAGGCCGTCGGACCCGATGTCCATCACGGCCGGATCGCCCGGGTCGGAGTCGCCGTAGCCGCGATTGTTGAACACGAGCGCTGAGAAGCCGGCGTCCTGGGCCATCTCGGCGAAGGGCATCCACGACGTCATGTCGGCGGGGAACATGTGCCCGAGGATCACCCAATTCGGGCCGGCCGGATACACCACGCCTTCCAGGGAGAGACCGTCGCCGGCCGTGAACGTGATCGACTCGGGCGGAAGGGACTCGGCAGGAGCGGCCGTCGTCGCGGGAGCGGTGGTGGTCGCGGGGGCCGCGGTGGTTCCGGGTGCCGCCGTGGTCGCAGGCTCCGTGGTGGACCCCGGTGCGGACCCCGGTGCGGACGAGGCGGTCGGTGCGGCGGTCGTCGCGGTGGTTCCGGCCTGGCTCGAGTCGGTGCCGTCGTCGTCGCCGCACGCCGCAACGGCCAACGTCAGTGCGATCACGAGGGTGAGAGTCCGCAGCTTGCTCATGTGAATCCTCTCTGATCAGGACCACCGTGCCGACCGGCAATTCGCTCGCACAGAGTCATTGGTCGGTACTTGCGGCCTGTCAGTGTTCCGGCACCTCTACCATCTCGCCCCCATGGATCATCGAATCACAACGCTGCCCAACGGGCTTCGCGTCATCACAGAGCACATGCCCGCCGTTCGTTCCGCCTCGGTGGGATGCTGGGTGGACACCGGCAGCCGAGACGAGACCGCTCCCGAAGCGGGTTGCTCGCACTTCCTCGAGCACTTGCTGTTCAAGGGGTCAGAGCGACTGTCGGCACAAGACATCGCCCAGGCATTCGATGCCGTGGGTGCCAGGTCCAACGCCTTCACCTCGAAGGAATACACCTGTTACTGGGCCCAGATGCGCGACGAGGACCTCCCGATGGGTCTCGATCTCCTCGGAGAGATGCTGCAGCGGCCGGCCTTTCGCGAGAACGAGATCACATCCGAATCCAGTGTGGTCCTCGAAGAGATCAATATGAACGATGACGACCCCGGCGATGTCGCCCATGAGATGTTTGCTGGCGCCCTCTGGCAGGATCACGCTCTGGCGCTGCCCGTCCTCGGCACCCGCGACTCGATCAACG
>JABMPV010000491.1 GCA_013202595.1 bacterium | reverse complement strand
AGGCATTTGCCGAGATCGAACGTCGCCTGCTGCCGATCATGGCCGAGCACGGCAGGAACGCCGTCGCCATCTATCTGGGCAATCCGAGTGTCCACAACCCGGCGAATCTGCTCTTCAACCCAGCGGTCATCAAGGCCATCGGGACCAGGAACCTCTTCACCGCCTCGACAGTGGACCAGATGCCCAAGCACGTCTCATCGGGCTTCATGTTCGGCAATCCGGACTCGATTGCCGTACCCGACCTCGACCGGACCGACTACCTGCTGATCCTCGGTGCGGACCCCTGGGTCTCCAACGGCAGTCTCGCGACCGCCCCGGACTTCCCCGGCAGGGTGAAGGCGATCCAGGAGCGGGGAGGGAGACTGGTGGTCGTCGATCCCCGCCGCTCGAGGACTGCAACGGAGGCGGACGAGCACCTGTTCATCAGGCCCGGCACCGACCCGCTGTGGATGGCTGCCCTGGCGGTCGAGGTCCTCTCCCGAGACGGGCAGGGCAGCCTGGAGGAGCACACCAACGGCCTCGATCTGCTGCCCGGCCTGCTGGCACGGTTCACCCCCGGGGCCGTTGCCGACGCGACGGGAATTTCCGCAGACGTCACCAGGCGAATCGCCGGCGAGTTGATCGACGCTCCCACTGCCGTGGTCTACGGCCGCATGGGCACGCATACGGCCAGATTCGGAACCCTGGCTGCGTGGCTGGCCGATGTGCTGAACCTGGCCACGGGGAACCTCGATCGGCCCGGCGGAGCCATGTTCCCCAGGGCGGCGCACGAGACACGAAGGCCCCGACCGTTCCGGACCGGCCGCTGGGCCAGTCGGGTTGGCGGCCACCCCGAGGTGAAGGGTGAGTTTCCGGTCTCGGCGCTCGCCGATGAGATCCTGACTCCGGGTGAGAGCCAGATCCGGGCACTGGTCACCATCGCGGGGAACCCGGTCCTCTCGACGCCTGATGCGATCCGACTGGATGAGGCGATAGCGTCGCTCGATCTGGTGATCTCGATCGATCTCTATCGCAATGAGACCACGAGGCATGCCGACGTGCTGCTGCCCCCACCATCGCAACTGGAGCGTTCGCACTACGACCTGGCCTTCTATCAGTTGTCCGTCCGCAATGTCGTCAACTTCTCGCCTCCCACGTTCCCGCTGGAGGAGGGACGGCCGGGGGAGTGGGAGATCCTCGCGAGGTTGGCCGCCATTGCGGCAGGTCTGGGAGGAGGCGCCGACCCGTCTTCGATCGACGACCTGGTGCTCGGAACCCTGATCGGCCGGGCAGTCAACGACCCGGCATCGCCGGTGGCAGGCCGTGATCCGGCCGAGTTGCTCACAGCGCTGGGCGACAGGACGGGCCCGGACCGACTGATCGACTTCCTCTTGAGGTCGGGGCCCTACGGCGACGGGTTCGGTGCAGTGGATGGCGGGATCAGCCTGGATACGGCACTCGACCATCCCCACGGGATCGATCTGGGGCCACTCGAGCCCAGACTGCCCGGACTGCTCTGCACCTCCGATGGTCTCATCGACGCGGCACCCGAGGAGATCACCGCAGATCTCGACCGACTCGCTGAGATCCTCGACGCCCCGATGCCGGAGACGGTGCTGATCGGCAGGAGATCGCTGCGATCCAACAACTCGTGGATGCACAACATCGAAGTGCTGGCCAAGGGCAAGGCTCGATGCACTCTCCTGATCCATCCGAGCGACGCGCAAAGGATCGGCCTCGCCGATGGAGGTGTGGTGCGCGTGTCCTCACGGGTCGACTCGATCGACGTGCCGGCGGACATCACCGACGATCTCATGCCGGGCGTGGTCAGCCTTCCCCACGGTTGGGGTCACGATCTCGAGGGCACCAGCCTCTCGGTGGCTTCCCGACGGCCCGGGGTCAACAGCAACGTGCTGTCGGATTCGGCCGTGATCGACCCCGTGTCGGGCAATGCCGTACTCAATGGCATCCCCGTCTCTCTTCGGGCCGTCTGAGCTCAATGTTCAGAGATCCGCGACGGTGTCGACTTCGTCAATGAGGGAACGTGGCTCGCCCTCGGCTCCGGTGCACCTCACGGGGCATTCGTCACTCATGTGACGATCCCACCGGGTGTCGTGACCGTTCACCGGGTCACGCTCTACGCCCTGGACAATGGCGACGGTCAGGCATGTGTGACGCTGCACAGGACGAATATCGCCACCGGATCGGACGACGAGATGGCGACCGTGTGCTCCGACGGCGCCGATCCCGAAGTCCGGCCATTCTTCGAGGCGGAGTCAGCCCGCGGCGGATCCTCGATCGGCAGGGCGCCGTACTGACGCTGACGCTGAGCAGTTCCTCCTTCCTCACGTTCTACGGGGTGCGGATCGTCTATTCGTGAGCAATCGCCACCCGGGGGCTTCTGCCCCCCGTGTCGAAGGGTTGCGCGGAACCGGCCTATTGGGCCTGGTTGCGCTCGCGGGCCGTGCCTAGCGTCGAGAGGTGTAGTGGCTCCGCCCACGATCCCTCCAACCAGGGATCGGCGATGCCTTGGACATCGTCGGTGGAGTCTCGAGGAAGCGAGACGCGGCCGGCGGCCCCGATCGGGAGAGGGTCAGTGATGGGAAGCAAAGGTCGGCTCGTCGCCGCATTGGCTGTAGTCGTACTGGTGGGCGGCGTGGTCGTGATGGGTGTGGGATCTGAGCCTCGAAGTGAGCGGCTATCCGGCGGAGGTCGTCGGATAGTTGCTCGGGGACGATGTAGCCGTCGAGCGCTCGAATGGCTTCGACGTTCGACGCCAGGGCAGGTCGCTGGTCCTGGTGCCAGATCTGACCGATCGACTCGTCCGATCAGGGAAGGATCGGGAGGAGTGGGCCCGTGGGGTCCTGCCCATGGACGTCGCCCGCTGCGCCCGCCCGTTCTCCAGAACCGTCGTCGATGAGCGCGGTCGTCCTGACCAGAGGCGTGTCTCCGATCTCGATCAATGGGATGACCCAGACCACGGTGGACCCTTTGACGAGTGCTCTGGCAGAGGAGGGTCCGGAAACCGCACCACCGTTCAGAGTCATCGTCCAACCGTCGACGGTCCGGACGATCCGGTACCGGCGGTCGGTTCCCTGCCCGAAGTCCCAATCGGCGCCCTCCGGGACCGTCAGGTCGTCGGACGGGTCGCCGTTTGTCTCGAAGAATGCGCCGTAAGTGGCGCTCCCGATCTCGTCGATCGGGCCGATGGGGGCTGTGTGGATCGTCGCAAGGACGAGCAGCGACCCCGAGGGCATGAGGGCCACGTCATCGGTGCAGACGGTGGCGAATTCGTGCGCCCCGATCTCGCCGCAGGCGAAGGTGGCGTCGTCGAAGAGGCGCACCACCATGGAGCGATCGAGTTCTGCGACGAACCCGGCGGTTTGGATGATGTCCACCGAACCGGCGTCGAGGATTCTCACCACGCGTTCTGGGGAGGTGGGGAGGATCAGGTCTCTGGCCCGATCAGTGGCTACACCGTCCAGCATGGCTGCCGCGTCGTCCCCATCGGCTCCCAGGGCCACCACGGCGGCCAGCACATCGCTCTGGGTACTCGCTGCACACCGGAGGGCGCTCACGGGCAGCACGTAGGTCTGATCGATCGCGAGCGACGCTGCACTGCGAGCATCGGCGACCCCGAACATGAGACGCATCAGCGCATTGGGCGCGACCATCTGAATGTCCGGTCTGGATGTCATGGCGACCTCGACTCCGAAGCCACCGGTGCCCTCGCCGGAGCATGTCACGGTCGAGTGCCCGGTCGCAGCGACCCACCCCTGGGCCGTGACGGATGGCGACTCCCGCGGGAACGCCGTTTGTGAGGTGCCGTGTTCGACGACGGCCGTGCCCGATCCGACCGACGTCGCTCGCAATGCCAGGTTGTCAGAGAGGGCCGACCGGTAGGTGCAATGCTCCTCGACCGACGCAGCGATATCGATCGTCCCCATCGAGGGACAGCGATCGATGAGGCTCCACGTCGTGTCGATCGACCGTTCCGCTGTGGTCATGGCCGATGGCGGGTCGACCTCGAAGGTTCGTGCCAGGTCCCTGGTGAACAACACCTGGCTGAAGTGGTGGATCCTTGCAGTCACCACCACCGTGGGGCCGGTCGCGTCGACCCGGTACCCACCCTCAAGGACCCAGTCACCCGGTTCCCCGGTGAAGAGGCCGATGATCGGGACGGAAGGACCGGCGGCGGGGAGAAAGGTGTCGAAGGTGATGATGACCGGGTCGGCGAACACAGTCCCGTCCGGACCGAGGTCGTAGGCCCCGAGCACTTCGAAGGGGTCGTCGATGGTCGCCGGATCGATCGCCGTTCCCTCGACTGTGACTAGCGGGTATCCCGCCGGCACCTCGAGGTGGAGCCGCCCGTCCGGCGAGACACGCTGCTGGGCCGACTCCTCTTTGGCGATTGTGACCACGGTCTGCGAGGTCGTGGTCGATGTGACCGGCTCGGATTCGTAGAGTTGGGCGCACGCGCTCGCGACCAGAGCCACACACGCCATGAGAACCACAAGCCGTCGCATCGCGGCAATGGTACGTGCGCCGCTGCCGATGGGGATTTCGCGGAACTCCGATGCAGGTCGCGTGTCCGATATGCGGGAAAGGGCATAGCTCTTCCCCGACCGGATCGGATGTCGTGCCCCCCTCGACGCCGATCCACCCGCGAGAGAGCCCCCTGTTGCGTCAGGTGGCTCTCTTAATGGGGGATCGCTGCGCCCGGTAGTGTCGAAGGCATGTCGAGGCCCATTGCCCTCATCACCGGCGTGGGCCGCTCCGTCGGCATCGGGGCTGCCGTCGCATCACGGCTCGTCACCGACGGGTGGGATGTCGTCACCACGGGTTGGCGTCAGTACGACGAGCGAATGCCCTGGGGACCCGACACGGAACCTCTGGCGATGATCGAGGCCGATCTGGCCGATCCAGGAATCCCTGCCGACCTCGTCGGGCGGATCGCTGCAGATCACGGCCCCATCGCAGCGCTGGTGATGTGCCACGCCGAGTCGGTGGACTCGTCGACCCTCGACACCACCGTCGAGAGCTTCGACCGCCATTTCGCCGTGAATGCCAGGGCCGTCTGGCTGCTGATCAAGGCATATGCAGAGCAATTCGCTGCGGCGCCGGGGTTGGGGAGAATCGTGGCCCTCACGAGCGATCACACTCCGTTCAACCTGCCCTACGGGGCAAGCAAGGGAGCGCTCGATCGGATCGTGCTGGCCGCAGCGGTCGAGTTGGCCGACCGGGGCATCACGGCCAACGTCATCAACCCGGGTGCCACCGAGACCGGGTGGATGGATGAGGAGATCGAGCAGTCCGTCCTACGGCGCAATCTGCAGCCGAGGGTCGGTACCCCGGGGGACTGCGCCAACCTCGTCTCGTTCCTGTGCTCGGATGAGGGCGGCTGGGTCAACGGCCAGGTGCTGTTCTCAGACGGCGGTCGACTCCACTAGGCCGGATCGAATCGATCCAGGCTGGTTTTCCGGGCGTAGGCTTTCCGGCAGCCGATCAAGGGATTCTTCGATGGTGCTGCTCCACCCCCGCAATCTGCCCTCCGACCTCCCCGACGGGCGGTCGGGCGAGGTGATGCGATTGCTCGTCGAGTTCTTCGAAGCCAAGGGTCTGGCCAGGGTCAAAGAAGACGACCACGCCGCGGTCTGGTACAAGGACTTCATCGATTTCCTCGGTGAGAATCGCCTGTTCGCGACGATGTGCACGCCCGACGGGT
>JABMPV010000490.1 GCA_013202595.1 bacterium | reverse complement strand
GGTGGGATTGCAGGGTCGTCGGTCGTCGCTCGTCGGTCCTGGGCCGTCCGCCATCCGTCGAGGTGATCCTGGTGCTCGCCCAGAGCGGGGAACCGCTCGCCGCCTCGAACCGGCGTCTGCTTCGAGGGCTCTGTCGGTCTCCCCCACTCCGCAGGGGCAGCGGGGATTGGTACCCCGAACGCGGGAAACCCCGAGGGAGTGTCGACCGGAGTCTTCACCCTCTCGGGGCTCTCGTGGGTCTTCTGCCTGTATCCCGTAGAACACCTGCTTCCGACCCGACCGCTTCCGCCTTTCGGCTTCCGTGGCCCCCTCCCGCTCGACCGAAGCCTGGCGTTCGGGTCGACCTCTTCGGCGCCGTTCGGGTCCGAAGACCCTCCCGGACGTTCCCCTTGCGGGGGCGCTCCCCCTTTCGGGGGCCTCCTCCGAGGCCGCCTCCTCGTTTCCTTTCGGTCCCGAAGAGGAAGTGAGGGCAATGTACGAGTGCCCCGGGGCTCCGTCATGCCGGAACGCTGGCGAGTTTTCGCGAGCCGGGTCGAGTTTTCGCGAACCGGTCCCACGTGCCGATTTCGGTCCGATTTCGGCGCCGTGGGCAGGCGCTGGCGTGATCCGGTGCCCGATCGCTCCCGCCTCCTCTCAGCACCGTTCGTACTCGTCTGGTAGTCGAACCAGATCGGCCCAGTAGGGCAGCCGTCACGCAGGGCGAATGACACACGTGTCACTCGCGTCCGTTATGGTCGGAGCACGATGACCGATCAGATCACACCAGTCCCCGCGGCCACCGGCCTGGCGACCCTCTCCCCGTCGCGGGCGAGCGATTTCAAGAGATGCCCGCAGTTATTCAAGTACCGGGCCATCGACCGCCTGGACGAGCCATCCACCATCTATCAGGCTCGCGGCACCACTGCCCACCTCGCTCTGCAGCGCCTGTTCGATCTCCCGGCCGAGTCCCGGACACCCGAAGCGCTGTTCGATCTGTTCAGGGAATCCTGGGTCGAGGTGCGCGGCACCGAGTTCGAGGGCCTGTTCGATTCGGTGGACGACGAACGGACGTGGGGTGTCGAGAGCCTCGAGTTGCTCGCCAACTACTTCAGCATCGAGGACCCGACGTCATTCGACCCGCTCGAACGCGAACTCGACATGCTCGTGGACCTCGACGGCATCGTCATCAGAGGCATCCTCGACCGCATGGAGGAGACGCCCGACGGGCGTCTCCTCATCACCGACTACAAGTCCGGGAAGGCTCCTCCCGAGCGATACGCCCTCCCCGCCTTCTTCGCCCTCAAGATCTATGCGCTGCTCATCAGGCGGCGGACCGGCAGGGCCCCCGATGCCGTACGGCTCATGTACCTCACAGGGCCCACGGTGTACGAGATCTCCGTCAACGACGGCCAACTCGACGCAATGGACAAGCAACTGCGGGCACTGTGGTCGGCGATCGAACGGGCGATGGAGCGCAACGAGTTCCCGCCACGGCCCGGCAGACTCTGCGACTGGTGCTCGTTCCAGGACATGTGCCCTGCGTTCGTCGACCAGGTCGTCGAAGTCACGGCCGCCGCCGGCTGAGCGCGCACCTCCACAGACAGCCGTCCCCGGATATCACACCTAGGGGAACACACCTCTAGCGAGTTTGGCGTCGGCCACCCGCCTGATCCCCTTCACCAATGCGGCGGTGCGCAGATCGATTCCCCGATCGATTGAGATGCTGAGCACCTCGTTGAATGCCCGGCTCATGATCTCCCTGAGCCTGCCCACGATCTCGGTCTCCGACCAGAAGTAGTTCTGCAGGTCCTGGACCCACTCGAAGTACGACACCGTGACGCCTCCGGCATTGCCGAGGATGTCGGGCACCACGAACACGCCCTTGTCGCGCAGGATGTCGTCGGCTCCCGAGGTCGTGGGACCGTTGGCGCCCTCCAGGATGATGCGAGCCGTGATGTCTCCGGCGTTCTCTGCCGTGATCGCGCCACCGATTGCGGCCGGAATGAGGATGTCGCAGTCGAGGCCGAACAGGTCGGCGTTGGTGATGGGTTCACCCGCTTCGAAGCCCTCGAGCGATCTGGTGCGCGCCACCCATTGCATGGCAGCAGGGATGTCGAGACCGGCCTGGTCGTAGATGCCCCCCGACACGTCGGAGATGGCAACGACCTTGCATCCCATCTCGAAGGCAGCGAGTGCCGCGTACTGACCGACATTGCCAAAGCCATGGACGACCACGCGAGCGCCCTCCACCGGCATGCCGATATGCGCGGCAGAACCGGGGAGCAGGCTCAGCAACCCCCGCCCCGTGGCCTCGATCCGTGCGACCGACCCGCCCAACTCGGGCGGCTTTCCGGTCACGACGGCCGGTTCGGAGTGGCCGACCTGCTGGCTGTACGTGTCCATCATCCACGCCATGGTCTGACCGTCGGTCCCCATGTCCGGCGCGGGGATGTCCTTGTTGGGGCCGATGAAGTTGATGATCTCCGACGTGAAGCGACGGGTGATTCGCTGCTTCTCGGGACGCGAGATCGTCAGCGGGTCGATCCGGACGCCGCCCTTGGCTCCGCCGAACGGCAGGCCGACGATGGCGCACTTCCAGGTCATGAGCATGGCCAGAGCAGCCACCTCGCCGAGGTTGACGTCTGCGGCATACCTGATGCCGCCCTTGGTCGGTCCCATGCTCAAGACGTGCTGCACCCGGTATCCGTAGACCGACTGCACCTCGGAGTAGTCGTCGTGGCGGAACGGGAACGAGACGATCAGGGCCCGCTGGGGCACCCGAAGCCGCTCAGCGATGTTGTCGTCGAGACCGGCCACATCGACGACGCGGTCGAACTGTTTGAGGCTCTCCCGATAGAGAGGTGACTCCCATTCGCGCAATCCATCGGCCAGGATGTCCTCGTGCACTACGACTCCCTCTCCCCTCGCAGCGATCGGGACATTACTGGACCTGACACTCCGATGACCTGCGAACCCGTCGCCACGATCGGCCACGGCTCCGCGTCGTTCGGGTTGGTGCGTGTCGTCCTGGAGTCCAATTCGGTCGACACCATCATCGATGTCCGTTCTCAGCCCTACTCGCGGCACGCTCCCGACTTCAATCGAGGCACCATCGAGAGCCTCACGGCAGGCACCGGGATCGGATACCGCTGGATGGGCGAATCGCTCGGTGGCCGACCGGGAGACCCGGCCCTGGTGCGAGGCGATGGATCGCTCGATGTTGCGGTGATCACGGCGTCTGCGGCATTCCGCGCCGGCATCCTGGCCGTCGTCGGCCTGGCCGAAGGGGGCAGCGTGGTGCTGCTCTGCGCCGAGGAGGACCCGGCCCATTGCCACAGGGCATCGCTGATCGCACCCGCCGTCGAAGAGGCAGGGCTGAGCGTGGTGCACCTCAGGCACGACGGCACGGCACAGGCCCATCAGCCATCCTTGGGAATCTGAGCGCCGTACGGCCAACCTGTCACACCGCTGCGATAGATTCGCAAGCAATGACCCCCTCTCGAGAGACACGGATCGGCCCCACCGGGTGGGATGCCGTCGTGGCCGCCGCCGACGGACCGCAACTGGTGGTCGCCGGCCCGGGCGCAGGCAAGACGGAGTTCCTGGTCCGCAGGGCGCTGCATCTCATCGACGATCGTGAAGTCCCGCCCGAGCAGATCCTGCTGCTCTCGTTCTCGCGGAGAGGCGCGGCCGACCTCAAGGCGCGCATCGCAGCCGGCCTGGCTCGATCCTTCACAGTGGTGGCGGCATCGACGTTCCACTCCTTCGCCTACCGCCTGCTCGAAGCCCACGCCGGCAGGTTCCTGGGATGGCCCGACATGCCGACACTGCTCACGGGCCCCGAGCAGGTGGCGCTGGTCGAGTCCCTGCTCAGGGAAGAGGATCCGGTGGACTGGCCGCTCCTGTACCGGGGCCTGCTCGACACCAGGTCGTTCGCTGACGAGGTGGCCGACTTCATGCTGCGTTGCGGTGAGCATCTGATGGACCCCGATGCCCTCGCCGAGCGAGCCACCGATCGAGCCGACTGGCGAGCACTGCCGGCCTTCCTCGCCAAGTACCGGTCGCGCCTCGAGTCCATGAGTCGCATCGACTACGGCAGCCTGCAGGCTGCCGCGGTTCGCATGCTGGGTGATCCCGGGGTGGCCGACATCACCGCCGATCAGTTCCGCTACGTCCTCGTCGACGAGTACCAGGACACCACGCTGGCGCAGGCCAGAATGCTGGAACGCCTCATCGCAGCGCACCGCAACCTGACTGCCGCCGGCGACCCGTACCAGTCCATCTACTCGTTCCGCGGGGCCGATCTGCAGAACATCGCCGAGTTCCCCGCCCGGTTCTGCGACGACGCCGGTGTGCCGGCCCAGCGAATCGTGCTGACGACATCGTTCAGGGTTCCGCGGCGGATACTCGATGCAGCCGTGCGCGTGACGGCAGGCGGGTCGCTCCCCGGTGGCGCCGGGCCCGTCATCCCCGCCCCCGGCGAGGGCTCCGTCGAGACCTACGGGTTCAACCAGCAGAGCCACGAGGCCGAGTGGATCGCAGGGGAAGTCCAGCGCATGCATCTCTCCGATGCGATCCCATATCGGGACATGGCCGTCCTGGTCAGATCCAAGCGGCGGTTCCTCCCCGAACTCTCGAGAGCACTCGGGCGGAGGAACATCCCTCACGACGAACCAGACCGGCGCCTGGTCGACCATCCTGCGGTCCGCATGGTCCTCGAGTGCGTCCGGGCGGCGACCGGCGACGAACCCGAGCGGTCCGCCGCGGTTCGAAGAGTCCTCCTCGGTCCGCTCACCGACCTGTCGCTCGGCGGCGTCCGCGAGATCGAGCGGGTGAAGGCACGCACCGGTCGAGCGTGGCCGGAGATGCTCCATGACGCCATCCCCGGCCCCCTCACCGAGCTCGTCTGCGATCCGACCTGGGCGTCGGCGACGCCGGCAGCCGAGGGCTTCTGGCATGTGTGGAGCACGCTTCCGCAGATCACATCGATCGCCGCCGACCCGTCCCGCACGGACCATCGACGGGCCTGGTCGTCGTTCTCCCAGGTGCTCGACCGCCTCGCCGAGCGCAATCCCGACGCCACCCTCGCCGAATACCTGGAGTGGAGCGAGGCCGAGGACTTCGAAGCGACGCCGCTGCTCGAGTACCGGGCGCAGGGTGAGGACCGCCTGACGCTCACGACGCTCCACCAGGCAAAGGGCATGGAGTTTCAGGTGGTGTTCCTGGCCGATGCCATCGAAGGTGTGTTCCCCGACCTCAGGGCACGGGAGTCGCTGCTCGGCGTCAGGCATCTGTCCAGAACCCAGCCGACCGGCAGCGCCGAGTACGCCCGATTCCGACTCCAGGAAGAGATGCGCCTGGCCTACACCGCCATGGTGCGCGCCTCCCGAAGGGTGGTGTGGACCGCGACGGCCCGCGGTGCAGAGGACGGCACAGGACTGCCCAGCAGGTTCCTGCCGATGGTGGCAGGCGTGGGCACGATGAGTGAAGCGGTGGTCCGGCCCGACGAGCGCAGCGACCCGGTCACGCCTCTCGAGGTCGAGGCCCACCTGCGCAGGACGGTCAGGGACCCCGAACAAGCCGCTGCACATCGTCTGGCGGCTTTGGCCGTCCTGGCATCGGACGATCCGAGAAGAGGCCGCCCTTCCCGACGATTCGCCGGTGTGCTCGAACGCGGCCCGGATGACGGCGTCGTCCCCCGGCCGCTGCACCTGTCGCCGAGCAGAGCGGAGTCGTACCTCACCTGCCCCCGGCGCTATGTGTTCGAGGGCCACCTCGGCATCGGCAGCGACTTCAGCATCTACGCCGATTTCGGGACCCTCGTTCACGATGCCCTTGAAGCAGCGGAGAAGACGGCCGTTGCCCGCGGTCTCGCGCACGCGTCGCTCGATATCGCCATCGCCTCACTGGACGAGGTCTGGGACCCGGCTCCTTTCGGTGGCGGCGTCTGGGCCGAGTCATGGCATCGGCGAGCCGTCGACATCATCACACACCTGTACGAGAACTGGCCAGGCTCGGGACCACCTGCGGCACTCGAGCACTGGGTCGACACCGAGTTGCACGGCGTTCGCTGGAGGGGACGGATCGATCGCATCGAGCAGGTCGAAGGCCCCGAAGGCCCGGGACTCACGGTGATCGACTACAAGACGACCAGAACCCCGGTCACGAAGGCGAACGCAGCCGTATCCCTGCAACTCGGGTTCTACACCCTCGCCGTGGCGGCCGACCTCGAGCTGTCCGGTATCGGCCCGGTGGTCGGGGCCGAGTTCTGGTACCCGGCGAGCCAGACCAAGAGCGTGTCGACCAGACAACTCGACCTCGATCGCCTTCCGGATGTGGAAGCGCTGCTCGAATCCGCGGCCGCCGGGATCGCGGCCGAGAACTGGCCGGCGGTGGTCAATCAGCACTGCGACCGCTGCCAGGTAAGGCGAGTCTGCCCCGAGTGGCCGGAAGGCCGGGAGGCCTTCTCGTCGTGACCATCGTCCCGACGCCCGAGCAGCAGGCAATCGTCGAGTTCCCGCTCGCTCCTTTGCGGGTCACCGCCGGAGCCGGCACGGGCAAGACCACGACGATGGCCCTCCGCCTCGAGCACCTGGTCCGCTCCGGATTGGTCGAGCCGGAACAAGCCCTCGGGATCACATTCACAAACAAGGCGGCGCAAGAGCTGGCCGATCGGCTCAGGGTGCAGATGCCCGAGCTCGCACGCGAGGGCAGAGAGGTGGAGGTCACCACCTATCACGGATTCGCCTACGGGCTGCTGCGCGAGTTCGGGCCGCTCGTCGGCGTCGAACGTGGAGCCGTCGTCGTGACGCCCGGATACGCCCGTCAGCTGTTGCGCGAAGCCCTCGGACGCTCGGCGCCCAGGGTGCTGGACCTCACGGCGGCCGGCCACCGTGTCGACGAACTGGCCCGCCTTGCAGGCGAGCTGGGCGACCATCTGCGGACCCCGGGCGATCTGCTCGACGCCGACCCGGGCGACCCTGCTGACGATGTGTGGACGCGCCGTCTCGACCAGGCGGCAGCACTCGTCGAGTACGACGACCGGAAACGCCAATTGGGGATCGTCGACTACTCCGATCTCATCGCCAGGGCACACCAGCTCGTCACGGGGCATCCGGCCATCACGGAGCGGGTTCGCGATCGTTACCGCGTGGTGTTGCTCGACGAGTATCAGGACACCAACCCGGCCCAGCGTGAGTTGCTCCGGGTCATCTTCGGCGGCGGCTTCCCGGTCACGGCAGTGGGCGACGCAGACCAGACGATCTACGAATGGCGAGGGGCGTCACTCGAGAACTTCCAGTCGTTTCCCACCCACTTCCCCGCAGGGGATGGCAGCCCTGCTCCGACGCTCGAACTGTCACACAACCGCAGGTCGGGCCGCCGGATCGTCGACCTCGCCAACCTGGTGCGTCGACGGATCGGAGGACCGTCGGGACTGACCGATGGTCTCCGCCCCGTCGACGACGCTCCCGACGGCAGCGTCGTCACCGCTTGGTTCCACAATGCGGTGGACGAGGCCGAGTGGCTTGCCAGAGAAGTGGTGCGCCTCCACGAGGACGGCCGGGAGTGGCGCGACATCGGCATGCTCTTCCGCCGCCACCGCCAGATCGGATTGGTCCGTGATGCCCTCGAGCGCCACGGGGTTCCCATCGAGGTCGCCGCGCTCGGCGGGCTGCTCGACGTGCCGGAAGTATCCGACCTCCACGCCTGGCTCGCCATCCTCGGCAGGCCGGATGACGGGGCGGCCCTGGTCCGCATCCTCCTGGGCTCTGGTTACAGGCTCGGCATCGGCGACGTCGCCCCCCTGGCGAGGTGGGTGGCCGCTCATCGGGGCCACCCACGCGACGAAGAGCCGGGAACGGTGTCGTGGGCTCTGCTCGAAGCGATCGATCGCCTCGAAGAGACCGAAGGCCTTCGGGATGAGTCGGCCGAGCGGCTCGACTCGTTCCGCGCCATCTATCAAGCGCTGCTCGAGGTGGCACAGGGCGTCAGCCTGGTCGAGTTGTGCAGGCGGATCCTGTCGGAGACCGGTGCTTGGCAGGAAGTCGAGGCACTCGACGATGCCGCCCGCCTCTCGGCCCGCCTCAATCTCTACCGGTTCCTCGATCTGGCAGAGGAGTGGAGCCCGCTCGAAGGTGCGCCGTCGCTCGAAGCGTTCCTGGAGTACCTCGATCTGCTGATAGAAGACCGTGCCAACGACGAACTGGACACGGCGCGGGTCAGCGGCGAGGACGCGGTCGCACTGCTGACCGTCCACAGAGCCAAGGGTCTGGAGTGGCCTGTCGTAATCGTCCCGTCGGTCTGCCACGGCGTCTTCCCTGGCGGCTCACTGGGCTACGCCGACCCCACCCGGTTCCCCCATTACCTCCCCACCCCGATGCGCCTCGATGCCGAGTACCACGCTGCGTCGGGTGAGGACATCTCGGAGGTCGTCAAGGTGCGCCACGCCGATCAGGAGTGGAGAACCGCCTATGTGGCGGTCACCAGAGCCAAGGAGAGGCTCGTGCTCACCGGGGCGTATTGGTACACAGAGAAGCGGGCCAAGCAGCCGAGTGACCTGTTCGAGATCGCCTCAGCCATGGAAGGCTCCGAGCAGGCCTTCTCGTGCGCCGAGCCGGGGGATCCACCTGCCGGCCTGCGACTCGACCCGGTCACCGACGGCCCGGATCCCGTGTTCGACACCGGATGGCGAGCCGCACTGTCCGGATCGGTTGCCGACCCCGCGCTTCCGGCCGCGATGGCGGCTGACTCAGGAATCACTGCTGCGTACAGTGCCGGGGTGGATCAGCTGAACCTCCTGCTCGACCAACTGCCGGATCCCCCGGATGCCCCCGAAGGCGACCGGGTCTTCCGCACATCGGTCACGGGGCTCGTCACGTATGCGACGTGCCCGAAGCGGTTCTACTGGAGTGAGATCGACCGACTGCCGCGCCGACCGGCCCCATGGATGCGCAGGGGCATCGACCTCCACCGCAAGATCGAGTTGCACAATCGAGTCTCAGTACCGTTCGACGAGGTCGATGACGGCTTCTACGACGCACCAGCTGGGGATGCCGACACACCCGCCGTGGCAAGTGGATTCGGTGCATTCTCCGAATCCCGGTTCGCCGGCATCAGACCGATCCTCATCGAGTCGCCGTTCGAGCTCATGGTGGAGGGAATCAGGGTGGCCGGGCGCATCGACGCCGTCTACGAACCCGAACCGGGCACCTGGGAGGTCGTCGACTTCAAGAGCGGCCGCCGCAGTGACGATCCGGCCCGCATCGTGCAGCTGGAGGCGTACGCCGTCGCCGTCGCGGATGCCGGTCTGGCTCTCGATCCGCCTGAGCGCACCAGGGTGTCGTTCGTGTACCTCGGGGACGGGTGCGAGGAAGTGGTCACAGATGTCGACGATGAGTGGCTCAGCGCAGCGAGAGCCCACGTCGCCGCCCTGGTCACCGGGGCAGCGAGCGGCGAATATGCCAAGACGCCCTCTGCGGCCTGCAGGCACTGCGACTTCGTGAAGTTCTGCCCTGAGGGGGCCGCCCTCCTCGAGTCCGGGGCGTGATCGCCCTCGCCGTCGTCGTCGGCCATCTCATCGGCAGCATCCCCACGGCCCCGATCG
>JABMPV010000489.1 GCA_013202595.1 bacterium | reverse complement strand
TGGGCATCGTCAATGGCACCACCAACTTCATCCTCTCGGCGATGGTCGAGTCGGGGGCCTCCTACGAGGACGCCCTCGCCGAGGCTCAGGCGCTGGGATACGCGGAGCCCGATCCGACGGCAGATGTCAGCGGGGCCGACGCTGCGTCGAAGGCGTCGATCCTGGCGAGCCTCGCATTCGGGCACTGGGTGGACCCCGATCATGTGTACCGGGAGGGGATCGATCGACTCGACTCCAGGGATCTGGCCCTTGCAGCGGACCTCGGGTATGTGGTGAAACTGCTCGCCGTCGCCGAGCGGCTGCCCGGTGGGGTCAGTGCCAGGGTGCATCCGGCGATGGTCCCGTCCGACCATCCGCTGGCGTCCATCAGGGGAGCGACCAATGCGATCTTCATCCAGGGCCCCTCGATCGGCGAGCTGCTGTTCGCCGGCCCGGGAGCCGGCGGGGAGCCGACGGCCACGGCGGTGCTCGGTGACGTGATCGATGCTGCTCGCGAGGTGCTCTCCGGATCTCAGGTGGCGCCCCACATCCGGTTCTCCCAGGGCGACGTCGTCGACTTCACCGAGGTGTCCACCAAGTGGTACGTCCGCCTGGAAGTCGCCGATCAGCCCGGCGTCCTGGCCCTGATCGCCGGAGCGTTCGGCGAGGCCGGGGTCAGCATCAAGTCGGTGTGGCAGGAGGGCAGGGGTGACGGGGCGACGCTGCTGCTGGTCACCCACGAGGCGGCAGAGGGCAGCCAGCGCGGCGCGGTCGACTCGCTGCGGTCTCTCGATGTCGTGACCGAGGTGGCGGCCGTCATCCGCGTCGAGAGCGATCAATCGTGATTGGCTGGCCGGGGCTGCTCGCCCACTATCGAGATCGGCTTCCCGTCACCGACGCCACGCCGATCATCACCCTCCAGGAGGGCAGGACGCCGCTGATCCCCGCCCTGCGCATTTCGGAGGCCGTCGGCAGAGAGGTCTTGCTGAAATACGACGGCGCCAACCCCACAGGGTCGTTCAAGGACCGGGGCATGACGCTCGCCGTGTCCAAGGCCGTCGAGTCGGGGTCGGAAGCAGTGGCCTGCGCTTCGACCGGCAACACGTCTGCATCGGCCGCTGCTTATGCAGCCAGGGCGGGAATCGAATGTCTGGTCATCCTGCCTGCCGGCAAGGTCGCCCTCGGAAAACTGGCTCAGGCCGTCCGCCACGGTGCCACGGTCGTGGCCGTCGACGGGTCGTTCGACGATGCCCTCGAACTGGTCAGGAAGATCACCACGGAGCGGGATATCGTCCTGGTCAATTCGCTCAACCCGTTCCGCATCATGGGTCAGCAGACCGGTGCATGGGAAGTGGTTGACGCCCTCGGGGGAGCCCCCGCGGTGCACGCCCTTCCCGTCGGCAACGCCGGCAACATCACAGCGCACTGGATGGGGTACGGGGCAGTGGGGGAATCGCCCATCATGTGGGGGTTCCAGGCAGCCGGCGCCGCGCCGATCGTCCTGGGCGAGCCGGTGACCTCTCCGGAGACGATCGCGACTGCCATCAGGATCGGGTCCCCGGCCTCATGGCAGGGAGCGGTCGCGGCGCGTGACGAGTCGGGCGGCATCATCGAAGCGGTCACCGATGACGAGATCCTGAGCGCCTACCGACTACTGGCCGAGACCGAGGGGGTCTTCTGCGAGCCCGCTTCCGCCGCGTCGGTCGCCGGTGTGCTGCGATACAAGGACCAATTGCCCGGGCGCGGCCCCATCGTGTGCACTCTGACGGGCCACGGCCTCAAGGATCCGGCGACAGCTCTCGATGGGATGCCCGAGATCCGACCGATCCCGGCGACCCTCGACGCTCTCATCACTCATCTCGGCTGGTAGCCGGCTCTACGATGAGCACAGTGAGCACGGACACCGCAGTCGGCACGCCCAGGTTCTCGATCGGCGCACCCATCACGCGTCCGGAGATCCTCTGGATCGCAGGGATGGTGACCCTGTTTCTGGTGGTGTGCGCCAATGTCATCATGGATGGCGGCCCGCTCGGGCACGACGAGTCGGTGTACGCCCTCCGGGCGCAGGACTTCAGGCTCGGCGCCGAGGCAGGTCCCTACTGGTCGGACATCAGGGCGCCGGGGCTTCCCTATGTGGCCCAGATGGCCTGGATCCTCAGTGGTACCGAGCCGTATCTCCGCATCGTGACCACAGGATTCGGTGCGCTTCTCATGATCGTCACCTGGCTGTTCGGACGGGCGGTGTTCTCGCCCGGAGCGGGGCTGATCGCAGCGGCGGGGATCGGCACGACACCGTTCATCGTCAGAGCATCCGTTCAGGTCTGGCCGGACGTTCCCGGAGCGGCGGTCGGTCTCGCGGCACTGGCCCTCTTCGCCTTCGCTACCTCGGGCGAGCGGGCCTCGTGGTGGATCATGGGCGTGCCGATGCTGGTCGCCGGCGCCACCTATCTGAGGTACGGGGCCCCGCTGCAGCTGGTCGTCGGGTTCATCGCAATCGCGATCTGGCGATGGAAGGTGGTGAGGGCCGGCCTGATCCAGGTCGGCCTCGCCGGAGCAGCGAGCGCAGTCGTCGTGTGGCTGATCTTGCGAGTGCCCTGGTTCACCGGTGCCAGGACGGCTCCGCAGACTGCCATCGGCAGCAGGGCCCGCCAGTGGTTCGAGGGGTTTGACGACTACCTGGGAAGCCTCGGCGAGCTGTTCGGCTCCGTGTCGTCACTTGGACTGCTCGCCGGGCTCGTGCTGGCAGTCTTGTGGATTCGCAAGAGCGACCTCGACCGGAGGGCGGTCTATGCCATCGGCGGTGCGGGTCTCGGCACCCTGATCGTGACGGCCACCGTCCTGCACGGTGAGCTCCGCTACCTCTCACCGGCCTTTCCTTTCCTCTGGATGGTTGCGGGCGCCGGACTGGTGCCGATCGCCCGGTGGGTGCCCAGGGCGGCAGTGCCGGCACTCGGCGCTGTGCTCGCCATCGTCCTCGTGGTGTCCACGACGGCAGAGGGCTCTGAGATCAACGATTTCGCGCGCAGCAACTACTCCGACATCAAGCAAGCCTCCCTTGCCATTGGTGAACTCGCCGACGATCGAGCCTGCGGCGTGGTGACCTCGTATGTCCCTCAGGTGC
>JABMPV010000488.1 GCA_013202595.1 bacterium | reverse complement strand
GGGCCACACCGATCTGGTCCGTTTTGCCGGCTTCAACACCGAGTGGGACTTCGTCGAGGCTCCCTCGCAGATCATGGAGCACTGGTGCTGGACGCCCGAGGTACTCGAGAGGTTCGCCACCCACTACGAGACGGGCGAGGCCATCCCCTCCGATCTGGTCGCCCAGTTGGTGGAGGCCCGCAACCTGCACATCGCCCTCGCGATGCTGCGCCAGGTGTCGTTCGGCATGCTCGATCTCGGCTTCCACGGCGGCGGTGCCGACAAGGACCTCCATGCCATCAACAGGGAGACCACCGCACTGGCGGGTATGCCCTTCCACGAGGGCACGTTCTATCCGGCATCGTTCGGGCACCTGTTCGGCTACGACGCCGGGTATTACGGATATATGTGGTCCAAGGTGTTCGGAGATGACATGTTCAGCCGTTTCGAGGCAGAGGGCGTCCTGAGCCCCGCCGTCGGGAGCGCCTACAGAGCATTCGTGCTTGAACCGGGCGGATCCAAGGATGCCGGCGAGTTGCTGCAGGGATTCCTCGGCCGTGAGCCGAATCAGGAAGCCTTCCTGCGCTACCTCGGGATCGACGGCGAATAGCACCTTCGATCGGTCGTCGGTAGCCGGTGACGATCGACCCGGCAACTGTCGAACGCGCATATGACGGCTGACCGTACACTCGGGCCATGCGTCGCATACTCGTCACCCTCATCGCCTTCGCCTTGATCGCCGCCGGATGCACGTCGTCGTCGGGCGACGACACCACGACCACGGCGGCGCCCGATGCCGCCCAGCAGACGACGACCACGGCTCCCCCGGCTGCGACCACCACCACGGCTCCGGTGACGCCGACCGGGACCACGACCCCGGGCGAGACGCCCCTCGATCCCGACGGGCTGTACCTCAACCTGATGTGGCATCAGCACCAGCCGCTGTACCCCAAGGACGCAGATGGCGTGGTCACGCGCCCGTGGGTCAGAGTGCACGCCACGAAGGACTACCTCGACATGGCGACGCTGTCGGGCGAGTACCCCAACGTCAAGGTGACCTTCAACCTCACACCCGTTCTGCTGCTCCAGTTGGAGGAGTTGGGTAGTGGCACCAAGGACATCTACTGGGTGCTCAGCGAGGTTCCGGCGGAAGATCTCACATCCGAGCAGCAGGACTACATCCTCGAGCGGTTCTTCGACACCAACCGGGGGATCATCGCCGGATTCCCCAGGTACCAGGAACTGCTCGAACTGCGCGACGATCCGGGCGCCTACACCGCTCAGGACTTCCGCGACCTGCAGATCCTGTTCAACCTGGCCTGGACCGATCCGTCGTTCCTCGCTGAAGAGCCGCTTGCGTCACTCGTGGCCAGGGGCAGGGACTTCGACGAAGCAGACAAGGTGACCCTGTTCGACGAGCACCTGCGCATCATCAACGAGGTCATCCCGGCCCATGCCGCACTGTGGGAGGCCGGTCAGATCGAAGTCACCACCACACCGCTCGCCCATCCCATCCTCCCCCTGATCGCCGACTCGTCGCTGGCCAGCATCGGCGATCCCTCGGCGATCATGCCGGATAATCGCTTCAACCAGATCCTCGACGCTCAGGAGCAGGTGCGCCGCGGCCTCTCAGAGGCCGAGCGCCTGCTGGGCAGAGCCCCCGCCGGCATGTGGCCGGGCGAGGGTGCCGTCGCCCAGTTCGTGATCCCCGCCTTCTCGGGCAACGGTGTGGAATGGGTGGCCACCGGCGAGGACGTCCTCGCCCCATCCCTGGGGTTCGGCACCTTCGAGCGCGGCGAGGACGACACCGTCGCCGAAGCCGATCTCCTCTACCGCCCCTGGCTCGGGGTCCCCAGCCGCCAGGATCCCCTCCCCATCTTCTTCAGGGATCGGGTGATCAGCGACCTCATCGGGTTCCAGTACTCGGGCACGGCGCCTGAACTTGCTGTCGACGACTTCATGAACCGCCTGCAGGCCATCAAGGACCGGCTTGCGGAACAGGGAGCGACCGGACCGCACATCGTCTCGGTGATCCTCGACGGCGAGAACGC
>JABMPV010000487.1 GCA_013202595.1 bacterium | reverse complement strand
GCCAGCACCCGCTTGATGTCGTTCTGCGCCAGGGCGATGGTGGCTGCGAACAGCGCCGTGACCGCTCCCACGGTGGCGACGATGCCCGCTGAGACCGGGGCGAGTTCGAACAGGGCGCCGGTCCGCGCGACCAGGTAGACGCCGGCCGTCACCATGGTCGCTGCATGGATGAGGGCCGAGACCGGAGTCGGGCCTTCCATGGCATCGGGCAGCCACACGTACAGAGGTAACTGGGCCGATTTGCCTGCAGCACCCACCAGCAGCAGCACGGTGATCGCAGTGGCCATGCCGGTCGTCAGCACCTCGGGTGCCGACTCGAAGACGCTGTGGAAGGTGAACGTCCCAAAGGACGAGAAGATGAGCATCAGGGCGACGATGAAGCCAACGTCACCGACCCGGTTGACGACGAATGCCTTCTTGCCCGCCGAGGCCGCAGACGGGCGCTCGAACCAGAAGCTGATCAGCAGGTAGGACGACAGGCCGACCAGTTCCCACCCCACGAACATCACGGCGAAGTTGTCGGCGAGCACCAGGATGAGCATCGAGGTGATGAACAGGTTGAGGTAGGCGAAGAACCGCCCGAACCGCGGATCGCCGTGCATGTACCCGATCGAGTACAGGTGGATCAGCGAACCGACTCCCGTCACCACCATCAGCATGACCGCCGACAGCGGGTCCCAGAGGAAGGCGGCATCGACGCCGAGCGACGGGATCCATGAGAACCAGGTGACTACCTCTGCGTGGCCCGTCCCGCTGAAGAAGTCGATCGCCGCGATGACGCCGAAGACGAATCCCGTGCCGACCGTCGCGGTGCCGATCCATCCGGCGATGGGCTCACGCAGCCGCGATCCGATCGTCAGCAGCACGACGGTGCCGGTCAGCGGCAGGAGCAGGGCGAGGGTGATGAGGACTTCGGTGCTCATCCGCGCATCTCCGACAACTCATCCACAGACGCGGTCTGGCGTCTGCGGAAAACCGCCACGATGATCGCCAGGCCGACGACCACCTCCGCCGCAGCGACCACCATCACGAAGAAGACCGAGACCTGGCCGTCGAGCACGTTGAGGTTCCTGCCGGCCGCCACGAATGTGAGGTTGACGGCATTGAGCATCAACTCGACCGACATGAACATCACCAGTGCGTTGCGGCGCAGCAGGATGCCGGATGCTCCGATGGTGAAAAGGACTGCGGCGAGGGCCATGTACCAGCCGGGTGTGACCGTCATGCGGCGTCCCCTTCCTCGTCGCCGGGCTTGAAGTAAGCCAGAGCGATCGCTCCCGCAGCGGCCACGATCAGCAGCAGTGCGGTGATCTCGAAGGGCAGCAGCCAGCGCCTGAACAGCATGTCCCCGACGTTCTCGATGGTCCCGTTGACGTCGGCACCCGGCTGGCGGGTGCCCGTGGTCCACGCTGCGCTGCCGGCGATCAGGACGCCTGCGATCAGCAGGCCGAGCAAGCCGACAGCAGCGGGGCGCTGGAATCTGAGGTCGTCTTTGCGCGACTCGGACTTGTCGACGCCGATCAGCATGATCACGAAGAGGAAGAGCGTCATCACCGCCCCGGCGTAGACGATCACCTGGACGGCCGCGACGAAGTGCCCGGCGTTGGAGACGTAGAACACCGCGATGGAGAACATCGTGAGCATCAGACCCAACGCCGAGTAGACCGGGTTGCGGGCCCAGACCATCGAGATGGCACCGAAGATGGCTGCAATGCCGAAGATGAAGAAGAGGACGGTCTCGACCATCAGCCTTCACTCTCCTCTTCTGTCTCGGGCACGCCGTCGGCGGCTTGTCCCTGCTCGGGAGGGCGATGGCCTGCGCCGGCCGTCGGAGTCCAATGCCGGATGCCCTGATACTCGGCGCGTCCCGCCGCAGCGGTAGCTCGCATCCAGCCGTCGGCCAATGTGAGCTCTCCAAGGTCGTTGAATTTGCTCTGCGGCTGCGGATGGGGCACCACGCCGTCGGGGCTCATCAGCAACTCCGAGCGGGTATAGATGGCGTCCTCGCGCCCCTGCACCGACATCTCGAACAGTTGGGTCATGGTGATGGCCTCCGTCGGGCAGGCCTCCACACACATGGCGCAGAAGATGCAGCGCAGCATGTTGATCTCGTAGATGAACCCGTAGCGCTCACCGGGGCTCACCGGTTCGTCGACGGGGTTGTCCTTGCCCCTGACGTAGATGCAGCGCGCCGGGCAGACGCCGGCGCACAACTCGCAGCCGATGCACTTCTCCATCCCGTTGGGATAGCGATTGAGCACATGCCGCCCATGGAAGCGCTGCGGCTTGACCCGCTTCACCTTGGGGTACGGGGTCGTGACGCGCGGCTTGAACATCTGGCGGAACACCACCCAGAAGCCCTCTACCTGCTTGAGGTATCTCCACGCCATCAGCGGATCACCGTCCTCATGACCACGGCGCTCCGAACCGGCGCCATGCCGTCACCACTGCGAACAAGAGCAGCCAGACCAGGCTGGCCGGAATCAGCCGCTTCCAGCCCAGCGTCATCAACTGGTCGTACCTGAGCCTGGGCAGCGTCGCCCTGATCCAGATGAAGATGAAGACGAGAATGAACGTCTTGAGGAAGAACCAGAACAGTGGCATCGCCCAGGCGATCCAGCCGGGCAGGCCGAAGTCGGGGCCCAGCCAGCCGCCGAGGAACAGCACCACCGCTATGGCCGAGACGTTGAACATGTTGATGTACTCGGCAAGGAAGAACATCGCGAAGCGGAATCCCGAGTACTCGGTGTGATAGCCGCCGACGATCTCCTGGTCGGCCTCGACCAGGTCGAACGGCGCTCTGTTGGTCTCTGCAACCGCCGAGATGAAGAAGATCACGAATGATGGGATGAGCCAGAAGATGAACCAGCCGGGGATGAAGCCGCGGAACGACCCCTGCTGCAATTCGACCAGTTGCGACATCGACATCGTGCCGAGCGCGGGTGATGCCCCGCCCAACTGGGCGGAAGCGAACATGATCACGGGGACCAGGGACAGGCCCATGGCCGCCTCGTAGGAGATCATCTGCGCAGTGGCGCGCACTCCGCCGAGCAGCGGGTACTTGGATCCGGATGCCCAGCCGGCCAGGACGATCGAATACACCGCCATCGACGACATGGCGAGGATGAATAGGAGTGCGACGTTGAGATCGGCGCCCTGGAAGGTCACGACCGTCTCCCCCACCGTGAAAGGTCGGCCGATGGGAATGGTCATGAAGATGAGGAACGCAGGCACCATCGCTGCGATGGGGGCAGCCATGTAGGCCCCGAGTTCGATCTTCCTGGGGAGCACCGACTCCTTGAAGAGCAGCTTGAGTCCGTCGGCAAGGGTCTGCAGCACGCCGAACGGTCCCGCTCGCATCGGGCCAACCCTGTTCTGCATGTCGGAGACGATCTTGCGCTCCACCCAGACGATCAACAGGGCGACCACCAGGATGATCACCAGCACGGCCACAGACTTGATGACCGCCTGCCAGAAGACGTTGCCGAGGAGATCCTCGAGGAAGCCCATCATGCGAGCGCCTCCAGTTCGACTTCGAGGCCGGAGCCGACCGAGATACCGAGGTTGAAGGGCAGGTACACCGCACCGGGCGTGAGGCTGTCATCGAAACGAGCCGTCAACTCTGCCGACCCGTTGCCGCCCGACAGTCTGACCGCGGACCCATCTGCGACGCCCAGGCGATGGGCATCCTGGGGGGTGATGTAGACGGCGGGTTCGGCGGCCAGTTTGGCGAGTGAGAGCCCCCGTTGCACGGTCGTGCCGCCGTCGTACAGCACTCTGGCAAGGTGTAGCACCAGGTCGCGCTGCACGGGGGCGGAAGGACGGTCCACGGGCACGTATTCGATCGGCTGGGTGGCATCGGCGGTCGGCACCACGATCCCGTCGCGGCCGAACGCTGTGTTGAGGGCGTCCCAGGTGGCACCGGCATAGGCGGGGGCGACCTTCTCGATCTCCGTGGCGATGACACCGGCGGAGGTGGCTCCGATCGACCCTCCCATGCGGGTGGCGACGTCTTCTAGGATCTCCCATGAGGGACGGGCGCCGCCGGGGCCGGGGAGCAGGCGACTCACCTTCTGGACCCTGCCTTCGAGATTGGTGACAGTGCCCTCGGTCTCGGTGAAGCCGAGCGCGGGGAAGACCACAGTGGCCATCGAGGTCGAAACACTCTCGAACATGTCGATGGCCACGATGAGTTCTGCTCCCGCGAGAGCCGCTGAGGCCCTGGCCGGATCGGGGAAATCGACGGCGGGATCGGCGCCGAGCAGGACGACTGCCCTGATGGCGCCCGCTTCGAGGCCCTCGATGATGCCCGCTGTGTCACGACCGGAGCCGTCGGGCACGTCGGCTCCCCAGTGGCCGGACAGCGTGGCACGCGCTCCGTCGTCGACGGCGGAGGCCCTGCCGGGCAGCAGCGCCGGGCTGACACCCATGTCGAGAGCACCGAAGACATTGGATCGCCGCGCCACGGGGAGCACCGTCGCATCGGGGAGGTCGCGTCCGAAGGCGGCGACCGCCTCGGCGAGGTCCGGGCCCTCCGTCAGGCCCGCGAGTCCCGTGATGACGACCGTCGGGCCCTCCTTGAGCGCTGCGAGCGCCGCACCGGCGTCACCTTCACCGGCCGCCAGCCTGCGCAGCAGGTCCTGTCCTGCTCCCGGCCGGTAGCGAAGGGTGTGGGTGGCGACATCGTCGAGGCCGGTGCGCCTGGGGTGAGCCACCACCAGCTTCGCTCCGAGTTCGGTGGCCGCCCTGCGGACCCTGAGGTAGAGGACCGGCAACTCTTCTTTGAGGTCGGGACCCCACACGAGGATCGAAGAGGCCTTCTCGAGGTCGCCGATGAGCCCGCGGTCTGCCGGTGCCGCCAGCAGCCTGGGCTCGAGGCCGTCGCCGATCTGTGCGTCGAGGTGGCCGGTCCCGACCACGCTCCTGAGGAACTTGCCGAAGGCGTACGCCTCTTCGTTGGTCCCGCGCGCCCCACCGATGCCGGCAACGGCGCCGGGGCCGTGCTCATCGATGATGCTCATGAGGCCGGAGGCCGCCGCGTCGAGTGCATCGATCCAGGAAGCCTCCTGCAGGCCGTCGTCGCCGGCCATCTTCGGCGTCGAGAGCCGGTCGGGGCTGTTGAGGTACTCGAACCCGAAGCGGCCCTTGTCGCACAGCCAACCCTGGTTGGTGGAGTCCACGTCGACGCCCTGGAAGCGAAGCACCTGGTTCTGGCTGGATTGCACCGAGATGCGGCATCCGACCGAGCAGTGCGGGCACGTGCTCTCAGCTGCCTGGAGATCCCACGGACGGGCCCTGAACCGGTAGGCGGTCGCGGTGAGGGCACCCACCGGGCAGATTTGCACGGTGTTGCCTGAGAAGTATGAGGCGAACGGCTCATCGGGGAACGTCAGCACCTGGGTGCCCGAGCCGCGCTCCACGAACTCGATGAGGGGGTCACCACTGATCTCCTCGGAGAACCGGGTGCAGCGTGCGCAGAGGATGCAGCGCTCCCGATCCAACAGGACGAGGTCACTGATCGGGATCGGCTTCTCGAAGTGCCGCTTCTCCTCGACGAAACGGCTCTCGCCGGGGCCGAAGGACACCGTCTGGTCCTGCAGCGGGCACTCGCCGCCCTTGTCGCAGACCGGGCAGTCGAGTGGGTGATTGATCAGGAGGAACTCGAGCACGCCCTCCTGGGCCTTCTTGACCACGTCGGATTCGGTATGCACCACCATGCCATCGTTCACCTGCATCGTGCACGAGGTGGTGAGCATCGTGCCGCGGGGGCCTTCGACCTCGACGAGGCACATGCGGCACAAGCCGACGGGCTTCATCCTGGAGTGCCAGCAGAACCTGGGAATGTAGGTGCCGGCTTTCTCGGCAGCCGCAATGAGCAGGTCTCCCGCAGGCACCTGCATCTCACGGCCGTCGATGGTGATCTTCACCATGCCGGGGGTGGCTTCATCGCTCACAAAGGGCACCCCCCTCCGGTGATGTGGGCTTCCACCTCGTTGCGGAAGTGCCACATGATCGATGTGACCGGTGCGGTCGCCGATGGCCCGAGCGGGCAGATCGTCGTCATCTTGGGCGGCCAGGTGAGCCCGGGGCTGATGTTGTCCGAGACGTCCAGCAGGAGGTCGAGGTCCATCATCCTGCCGTCGCCGCTCTCGATGCGGGCGAGCATGCGCTCGAGCCACGATCCACCTTCACGGCACGGTGTGCACTGGCCGCACGACTCGTGGGCGAAGAAGCGCACGATCCGGTGAGCCGCCTTGACGACACACGTCGTCTCGTCCATGACGACCACGGCGCCCGAGCCGAGCATCGTCTTGAGGCGGCCGACGTCGTCGATGGTGACAGGTTCATCGAGGTGCTCGGGGAGCAGCCAGGGCGCCGATGCGCCGCCGGGGATCCACGCCTTGATCGCCCGATCCTCCGGGATGCCGCCGCCGAGGCCGTAGATGAGATCGCGCCAGGTCATGCCCATGACGATCTCTTTATTGCCCGGGTTGCGGACGTGGCCCGACAGCGAGAACAGCCTGGTGCCCCTGGCACCCTCGGGGCCGATCGCGTCGTATGCCGCGCCGCCCTGATTGATCATGAACGGCACGTTCGACAGCGTCTCGACGTTGTTGACGATCGTCGGCTTGGCGTAGAGGCCCTCGACGGCGGGGAACGGCGGCTTGATCCTCGGCTCGCCGCGTCTGCCTTCGAGGCTGTTGAGCAGGGCGGTCTCCTCGCCACAGATGTAGGCGCCGCCGCCGAGATGGACGGTGATGTCGAGATCGAACCCGGAACCGAGGATTCCGGTGCCGAGGTATCCGGCCTCATACGCCTCATCGATGGCCCGCTGCAGCCTGCGAGCGGGCCGGGGGTACTCGCCGCGGATGTACACGAAGGCCTGGCGCACGTCGAGGGCGTAGGCCGACAGAGCGATTCCTTCGACCAACTGATGCGGGTCGCGCTCGAGCAATTGGCGATCCTTGAAGGTGCCTGGTTCGGATTCGTCGCCGTTGACCACCAGGTAGCGAGGACGGGTCTCGGGAGGCAGGAAGCCCCATTTGACGCCCGCGGGGAAGTTCGCTCCGCCGCGCCCGCGGATATTGGATGCCTTGACCTCGGCTGCGATCTCTTCGGGTGTCTTTGAAGCCAGTGCGGTGCGCAGTGCGGCGTACCCGCCCGTCGCCTCATACCTGGCCAGCACGTTGCTGTCTGCGGGATGGGCATCCATCCGCGTGGTGAGGATGCGATCGGTCATCGCCCCTCCTTCGCCGTGCCGTAGGGCTCGAATGCGGGGAACGGCCCAACGGCGCCTGCCGTCTCTGATGGGCCCCATTCGAAGGACCGCTGTCCGCCGAACAACTCCTGCATCTCATCGCCGAGGACCACTTCGGGACGGGCCTCTCGCAGCCACGCGCACAGGGCCTTGCCCTGCTCGGGCGTGACGCCCTCGACCAGTTCGTAGTTGACCTGGACGGCAGGAGCGCCGCCGCAGGCACCGATGCACTCGGCGTGCTCGACGCTGAACAAGCCGTCCTCGTCGGTGTCGCCGTCTGCGACCCCCGTCTCCTCGGACACTGCAGCGAGCACATCGTCTGCACCCAGCAGCATGCACGAGATCGAGGTGCACACCGAGACGAGATAGCGGCCCGTGCGATCGCGCTTGTACATCGTGTAGAAGGAGGCGACCGATTGCACCTGTGCCGGGGTGAGGCCCACTCTGGCGGCGACCTCACGCATCCCATCTTCGGTCAAGTGCCCGTCCTCATGCATGGCGAGGTACAGCAGCGGCATGGTCGCCGAGCGGGGATCGGGGTACCTGGCGATGATCGCCTGCGCCCTCTCATCTGTCTTCTGTGACCACGTCATCGGTCGACATCCCCCAGTACCGGATCGACGGACGCCAGGGTGGCGACCACATCGGCGATCAACGAATCGGTGAGCATCACGGGCAGAGCCTGCGTGTTGGCGAAGGAAGGCCCGCGAACATGCAGTCGGTACGGCCTGGTCCCCCCATCGGACACCAGATACATACCCAACTCGCCGCGGGGCGACTCGACAGCCTGGTAGACCTCGCCTGCGGGGACGCCGAACCCACCGGTGAACAGCTTGAAGTGGTGGATGAGCGCCTCCATCGACTGATCGATACGGGCTCGCGGAGGCGGAGTCACCTTGCGGTCCCCGGTCCGCCAGTCGCCGTCGGGCATGGAGTCCATCACCTGGGCCACGATGCCGAGCGACTGCTTGATCTCTTCCATGCGGACGATGTACCGGTCGAACGTGTCCCCATGGCGGCCGAGCGGCACCTTGAACTCGTACTGGTCGATTCCGCTGTAGGGGAACGCCTTGCGCAGGTCCCAGTCGACGCCCGACGCCCTGGCGATGGGGCCGGTGACCCCGTAGGCATCGCACTCCTCAGGAGTGATGACCCCGACCGATTGGGTGCGCTCGATGAAGATCGGGTTGGCGTTGAGGATGCCCTCATACTCACCGACGCCCTTTGTGACCAGGTCGATGATGCTCACGACGTCGTCGCGCCAGCCGTCGGGCAGATCGGCAGCCACACCGCCGGGGCGGATGTAGTTGTGGTTCATCCGCAGCCCTGTGGTCCTCTCGAAGAAGTCGAGGATCGGCTCGCGGTCTCTGAATCCGTAGATCATCATCGACAGGGCACCTATGTCCATGCCCTGGGTCGCAATCCATACGAGGTGACTCGACACCCGGTTGAGTTCGGTCATCAGGACCCGGATGGCGTCTGCCCTCGGTGGCACGTCGACACCGAGCAGACGCTCGGTCGCGAGCGAGAAGCACAGTTCGTTGAAGAACGGAGACAGGTAGTCCATCCGGGTGACGTTGGTGGAGCCCTGCATGTAGGTGAGTGTCTCGGCCGTCTTCTCCATTCCTGTGTGGAGATAACCGATGATCGGCTTGGCTCTGATGATCCGCTCGCCGATCAGTTCGAGCTGCAACCGGAGCACACCGTGAGTGGACGGATGCTGGGGACCCATGTTGAGGATCTGGCGCTCGTCGTCGTCCGACTCGATGTCATCGAGGTAGTCGTCGCTGACCAGCGTGCCGCGCTGCTGTGCGAGGACGGCGCCTTCCTCCTCTTCGAGCATCTCCTGGCCCGCCTCGGAGGTGAAGTGGCCCGAACGGGTGGGCGCCTCCGTGCCGCTCATCCAGACGTCGTGGAGACGGCGTCGCTCCTCCGCTCCCGTTTCGGGAGCAGTGACGGGGGCCTCGGCACCGTTGTCCGGAGCCTCTCCGTGTGCGACGTCTGAAGGGTCGGTCATATCCCCGTCATTCCACCTTGTTGGATCCCTTGAATTGCACCGGCACCGAACCGACTGACTCGTCCTTGCGCAGCGGATGCCCTTCCCAGTCCTCGGGCAGCATGATGCGGGTGAGGTCGGGGTGATCGGTGAAGGTCACGCCGAGGAGGTCGTAGCCCTCGCGTTCGTAGAAGTTGGCACCCGGATACACACCGCTGAGAGATGGGAGCGTCGGGTCGTTTCCGGGGACGGCGCAGAGAACCCGCAGCCGCACCTTGTGTTGATGGGAGAGCAGATTGACGACCACGTCGAACCGACCGATCTCGCGGTGCAGGTAGTCGACGACACACAGGTCGCTGAACGCCTCGAAGCCCTCGTCCTCGAGCGCCTCGAACAGCGCCAGGTAGTCCTCGCGCTCCACCCTGGCGACGGGGTCGCCGAGCACGACGTCGAACACCGCCGATGGCACGGTGGCAGCGACCGCAGCGAGGGCGGGGTGCGCTGATGCGGCGCCCGTGGTGTCCACGACGGTCTCCTCGGGGGTGGTCACGTCATCAGCCACGATTGAGTTCTCCGTTGAGGACCTTCTCGTGCAGGGTCAGGATCCCGTGCATCAGAGACTGCGGTCCGGGCGGGCACCCGGGGATGTAGATGTCGACGGGCACCACCTGATCGACACCCTGGACGAGTGCATAGTTGTTGAACATGCCGCCCGACGAGGCGCAGGCACCCATGGAGATGACCCACTTGGGCTCGGCCATCTGGTCGTACACCTGGCGCAAGACGGGGGCCATCTTCTGGGAGACCCTGCCGGCGACGATCATCAGGTCGGCCTGGCGGGGAGAGGCGCGGAATACTTCCATGCCGAAACGGGCCAGGTCGTAGTGGGCGGCACCCGTCGCCATCATCTCGATGGCACAGCAGGCCAGGCCGAAGGTGGCGGGCCACATGCTGCGAGAGCGCGCCCACCCCGATGCCAGATTCAGCGTCGTCGTGAGGAAGTTCGTTGGCGTCGACTTGCCCGCCATCTAGGCAGCCTCCTCGCGGGCTTCAGGAGCGACCACCCTGCGGTACCGCTGGCGTGATGAGACGTTCCAGTCGAGAGCGCCACGCTTCCATGCGTAGACCAGCGTCTCGACGAGCAAGAGGGTGAAGAGGCCAATCGCCCACACGCCGTACCAGCCCAACTGCTCGAAGCGGACGGCCCAGGCGAAGAGGAAGACGATCTCGATATCGAAGATCACGAACAGCATCGCGACCAGGTAGAACTTGACGGGGAAGCGCTGCACCGGTTCCTGCAGGGGGACGATGCCGCACTCGTACGGCTCGAGCTTCTCGGGGGTGGGGTTGCGGGGAGAGATGAACCGCGACAGCAGCAGGGAGACGCCCGCAAACGCCATCGCCAGGAGGAACATGATGGCGATCGGCAAATAATCATTCATCGACACGCGCGGCACTCTCCTGAGCGGCTCGAACCGACCACATGCTAGGGGTCGGAGAGTGGCGCGACAAAAGGACCATCGTCCCCGATCAGTCGATCAGGAGAGTGAACGGGTGACCTCTGGTCGAAGCCTGCTCTGATGACGCGCCGGGATGCCGCCCGGGATCTAGAAATGACCGATGCAGGTGCCACCGTTGCCATCTGACCTGGTGCCGTCCGGGCAGGTCGTGTTCGACCAGATGACACCGCTCGAATCACCCGGCCAACTCGTCGCTCCAAGACATGATGTCGAGGTTCACGACGCCGATGTCGGTGCGGTGACCATGCTGACAGTGAGAGTGTCGGAATCGGGATGAGTGCGCTCTCGGGAGAAGCGAACCCCGTGAAG
>JABMPV010000486.1 GCA_013202595.1 bacterium | reverse complement strand
GTCTTCGAAGCCGTAGCCGGCTGAGTAGGTCGTCGGTTCGGGCAGGGCCCGTTCAGTCATCAGTTGTCGGTCGAGTATCCGATTCGGATGTCATCGAAACCAATGACTGGCGGCCCATGATTGACTACTCTGACCGTACACATGTTCGTTCTCGGGATCGATCCAGGATTGTCTACCACCGGGTACGCGGTCGTGGCGCGTGAGCGGCGGGGCATCCGCCCGGTTGCCGCCGGGGCCATCCGCACCTCTTCCCGGGATGCCATCGAGCGCCGTCTCGAGGAGCTGCATCGGGATCTGATCGATCTCATCGCCGAGCACGGTCCCGCCGAGATGGCGATCGAACGGGTCTTCGTCAACAACAACCTGCAGACCGCCACGTCGGTCGGCAGGGCTTCGGGCGTGATCCTGCTCGCAGCAGCGCAGGCCGGCCTCTCTGTGACCGAGTACACCCCGACGGCCATCAAACTCGCGGTGGCCGGTGACGGCAGGGCCGACAAAGCCCAGGTGCAGAAGGCTCTGGTCATGCGACTGGGCCTCGATGCCGCTCCATCTCCGGCAGACGCCTCAGATGCGCTGGCAATAGCCCTGTGCCATCTGCAGGCGTTCGGACTGCAGCGCAAGATCGAGGCGGCGGGATGATCGGCAGGCTTCGAGGCATGGTGGCTGCCAAGACGATCGGGTCGGTCGTGCTCGACGTCGGCGGCGTCGGCTACGAGATAGCGCTCAACGCCGTCGGTGTCGGCGATCTCCCCGCCGTGGGGGAGGAAGCCGTCGTTCATACCCACCTCCACGTCCGTGAAGACCTGATGGCTCTGTACGGGTTCCCCACCGAGGAGGAGCGGGATCTCTTCCGACTCCTCCTCGGGGCGAGCGGAGTCGGGCCGAAGCTGGCCATGGCCGTGCTCGGGACCTTGAGCCCGGCCGAATTGCAGCGGGCAGTGCTCACGGAGGATGTCGACACCCTGGTCGCCGTGCCGGGGATCGGCAAGCGCAGCGCTCAGAAACTGGTGCTCGATCTTCGCGCCCGGTTCCAGATGCCCGAGGCCGAGGCGGTGCTGTCCGGGGGCTCTGGAGTGGCCGAGGTGAGGGATGCCCTCGAAGGCCTGGGCTACCAGCCTGCTGAGATCCGCGAGGCGCTCGAGGGCATCGACGTCGCTGGATCCGTCGAGGACCTGTTGAAGGCGGCGTTGCAGAGATTGGGCAGGGGATGAGGGACGAAGGAATCCTCACCGGAGGCCTGGAGCCGGAGGAGGAGACGTTCGACGCCGGCCTCCGGCCCCGGCGCATGGAGGAGTTCGTTGGCCAGGCCGAGCTCAAAGAGCGCCTGGCCATCCTGACGGAGGCTGCGCGCGGTCGCGGCGAATCGCTCGATCACGTCCTGTTCTCCGGCCCGCCGGGGTTGGGGAAGACCACCCTTGCCGGGATCATGGCCGCGGAGATGGATGCCAGATTCCGCGTGACGTCGGGCCCTGCACTCGAGCGAGCAGGCGACCTCGCCGCGATCCTGTCCAATCTCGATCGCGGCGACGTCCTCTTCATCGATGAGATCCACCGCCTTCCCAAGACCGTGGAAGAGGTCCTCTATACGGCGATGGAGGATTTCCAGCTCGACATCGTGGTCGGGAAGGGTCCGGCTGCCCACTCGATCAGGCTCGATCTCGCCGAGTTCTCCCTGCTCGGGGCCACCACCCGGGTCGGCAGGGTCTCACCGCCGCTGCGCGATCGCTTCGGCTATGTGGCCCGGATCGATTACTACGACGCAGCCGATCTCGAGCAGATCGTGCGCCGTTCGGCCGGCATCCTCGATGTCCCCATCCATGAGGAGGGCTCGCACATCATCGCGACGCGGAGCAGAGGGACGCCCAGGATCGCCAACCGCCTGTTGCGCCGGGTCCGTGACTACGCGACGGTCCGGGCGAGTGGCATCGTCGACGCCGACACCGCACACACCGCGCTGCGGGTCTTCGAGGTGGACGATCGCGGTCTCGACAAGGTCGATAGGGCGATCCTGCAGGCCATCGTGGTCAAGTTCGGCGGCGGTCCGGTGGGTCTGTCGACCCTGGCGATTGCCGTAGGCGAGGAGACCGAGACCGTGGAGGACGCCTACGAGCCATTCCTGTTGCAGGAGGGGTTCATCCAGCGGACACCCCGTGGCAGGATCGCCACCGCCCAGGCGTATCGCCATCTCGGGCTGGAGGCGCCGGGCGGCGGATCGCAGCAGGGCACGCTCATATAGGGACGAGTCGCCGTCCCGACACTCCGACAAGAGGTCGGGAGCCCGATGGGCGTGTGGTTTATGGTGCCGAGGTGTCGGGGAGTCGATTCCTTCGCGCGGCGTTTTGTGCCGCCGGTTTGGCCGTCGTGGCCTCTGGATGCGCGTCGTCTGCGGAGCCGCCGGCTTCGGCTCCGCCGCGGATCGATCGGACCTTCACCGACGACCCCTTTGTCGCTCCCGTGACCGATGGCGCCCCCAAGCGCATGGTGGTGGGCGAAGGTGCCTCCGTGGCAGCGATTCGGCCGCGAACCGGATTCGACGTGCCGGTTGCCTCCATCGAGGACGCCGGGCCGAAACTGGTGCTCGTCGACGACATCATCACCACATTCGTGGGAACGGCCATCGGTATCGACGTGCTCGCCAATGACCGGGGAACGGGTCTATAACTCCTGGGGGTGAGTGATCCCGCCGGAGGTTCCGGCCCCCGGTCGCCAACGACAAGTGCTATGTCGATCCCGGCCCTCCGTGGACCGGAGGTAACGTCATCACCGATGCGGCGCCCATCGCCGACAGCGATCCCGATGGGGACGCGATCACAGTGACCGCGTTCACCGCAGCGAGTGCCGGAGTCGTCAGTGTTGCTGCAGATGGCACGTTCACGATCACCGGGCACCCCGGCGGCAACACCGTGGTGACGTTCACCTACACCATCTCCGACGGCTCGTTCACGGCCACGGCGACGGTGTCGATCGGGATCGGCGACTCCGAGTTCACCTGCCCATAGGGGTGTTCAGCCGGGTTGCTGTTCCTGGATCGCCACCGGTCGGCCATGATGTCACTCACATGCGCACAGCCGACTTCCATTACGACCTCCCCGAGGAACGGATCGCTCAACACCCGGTCGAACCGCGGGACTCGTCGCGACTGCTCGACACCAGGACGATGTCGGATGGGGTGTTTCGTGATCTCCCCGGCGTGCTCAGGCGGGGCGACCTGCTCGTCGCCAATCGAACCAGGGTGCGCAGGGCCCGATTGATCGGGGAGAAGGTGGAGACGGGCGGCAAGGTGGAGGCACTGCTGCTGACGCCCCTCGGTGACGGCCGTTGGGAGGCACTCGTGCGCCCGTCTCGGCGGCTGCGGGTCGGGGTGCGCCTCCGCTTCGGCGACCTCACCGGCGAGATCGTGGCCGGCCCCGACGAGGGACGGGCGGTGCTGGCGTTCGAAGGTGATGTCGAAGAGGCCGCTGAGCGGACGGGTCAGATGCCGCTGCCGCCCTACATCCATGAGACCCTCGATGAGGCCGAGAGGTACCAGACTGTGTACTCCGACAAAGTGGGCTCTGCGGCAGCGCCGACCGCCGGCCTCCACTTCACGCCGGGTCTGATCGCGGCCCTGTCGGCTGCGGGGATCGAGATGACGTTCGTCGATCTCGAGGTCGGCCTCGATACCTTCCGTCCCATCGCCTCAGAGATCGTCGAGGACCACACGATGCACACCGAGACGATCGATGTCCCGGCTTCGACGGTCGCCGCGATCGACGAAGCGAGGGCCGGTGGCGGGAGGGTGGTGGCTGTGGGGACCACCGTCGTGCGCTCCCTGGAGACCGCCGCATACGGAGGCGTCCTGGAGCCGTTCTCCGGCCCGACCGATCTGTTCATCACCCCCGGGTACCGATTCCGGGCCGTCGACCTGCTCATCACCAACTATCACGCGCCGGGGACCTCGCTCCTCGTGCTGTTGGCGGCATTCATGGGGGAGTCCTGGCGCACTGCGTATCAGACCGCACTCGAGCGGGGCTACCGGTTCCTCTCGTTCGGAGATGCCATGCTGACGGAGCGCTCATGACCACGCCCGTCTCTTTCATCGTCGAGCACTCCGACGGGCCGGCGCGCTCCGGAGTGCTCACGACCCCGCACGGGGCAATGCCGACCCCGGGCTTCATGCCGGTGGGGACGAGGGCGACCGTCAAGACGATGGACGTGGCCGACCTGCGCGCCGCCGGGGCCAACATGGTGCTGGCCAACACCTACCACCTGATGCTGCGTCCGGGCGATGAGATCGTGGAAGAGCTCGGCGGTCTGCACGGGTTCATGGCGTGGGACGCCCCGATCCTCACAGACTCTGGCGGGTACCAGGTGTTCTCCCTGGCCCCGAAGGTGGACGAGGACGGTGTCACCTTCTCGTCCACCTACGACGGCTCGAAGGTGAGGCTGAGGCCGGAGGATGCCGTCGCCGTCCAGCAGAGACTCGGGGCCGACGTCGCAATGGTGCTCGACGAGTTGGTCGGGTTGCCGGCCGAACGGCCGGTCGTCGAAGCTGCCATGCAGCGGACGCTGCGCTGGGCTGCCAGGGCAATTGCAGCCCACGATCGTGAGGATCAGGCGCTGTTCGGGATCGTGCAGGGTGGCGTCGATCCGGACCTGCGCGCAGAGAGCGCAGCAGCCACGGCCGCGCTCGGGTTTCCCGGTTTCGGGATCGGCGGGTTGTCGGTGGGGGAGGAGGCGGCCGATCGGAACGCCGCTCTCGATGCGGTCGTCGCTGAACTGCCGGGCGACAAGGTGCGCTATGTCATGGGTCTCGGCGACACCGAGGGCGTCCTCGATGCAGTGGCCAGGGGGTGTGATCTGTTCGATTGCGTGTGGCCGACCAGGCTGGCCAGGCACGGGAAGGTCCTGAGCCGTTTGGGCGACTACTCGATCAGACGAGCCGAGTTTGCCCGGGATGGCGGCCCCATCGACCCGGAGTGCCCGTGCTTCACCTGTACGACCCACTCACGGGGTTACCTGCGCCATCTGCGGGTGACGAGAGAGATGCTCGGCCATCGCCTGCTGAGCATCCACAACCTCACTTACACCCTCGAAGTGCTCTCCGGAGCGAGAGAAGCGATCGCGGCCGGCAGCCTGACAGAGTTCAGGGACGGTCTCGACCGATCTCGCGCTACGAGAGGCCCGCAGGGTGGGCTACGATAAGCGACCGTGCCTCGCCTCTGGCAGGCATTCCGACATCTCCCGACCTCCCAACGGAGGGCTACATGCTCACCATCCTCGCCGAGGACGCTCCCGAAGCAGCGGCCAGCGGAAACCTGTTGTTCACCATCGTCTTGTACGCAGTGGTGATCGGCGGACTGTTCTACTTTCTGCTCATCCGCCCGCAGCGCACCAGGGCCAAGCGCCACGAAGAACTGGTGTCCGCGATCGATATCGGTGACGAGGTCCAAACCATTGGTGGGATCTTCGGGACGATCGAGTTCATGGACGAGGAAACGGCCGTCCTGCAGATCGAAGGCGGCGGCCGCTTGCGGGTGGCACGTAGAGCACTGGCCAACAAAGTCACCGGGGAGCCTTCCTAGGCATGCGTCGCAAGTTCGTCGTCTATGCCCTGATCGGGCTCTCCACCGCCGCGTTGATTCTCGGCCCCGCCCTCGGTCTATGGGCCGGCGCCTGGAACGTGCTCCCCGCTCTGCTCCTCGCCGCACTGGTGATCGGGGCAGTCGTGGCAGAGGACCACGTGATGAATCTGATCGCCGTGCTGGCTCTGGTGTTCGGAACGCTGATCGCAACTCTGGCATCCGGTGTCACGCCTCTTCTGGGCCTCGACCTCAAGGGCGGGTTCTCCGTCGTATTGGAGGCCCCTGAAGACACCGACCCGGCAGTGCTGGACAAGGCCGTCGAGATCATGCGTGACCGCATCGAGGCCCTCGGCAACGTCCAGGAGCCTCAGATCGCCGTGGCCGGCGCCAACAGCATCGTGGTCCAGTTGCCCGGCGTCACCGACAGGGAGCGGGCCATCGGAGCGGTCGGCACTACCGGCGCCCTGGAGTTCCGGCCCGTGCTCGAGATCAGCCCGGTCGCCGGCGTGAGTCCGTTGATCATCAACGCCACGATCACCACCGTTCCGGCGACCACGACCACGCTTCCGGCGGATGATGGCTCGACGACGACCACGGTGCCCGACGATGGCTCGACGACCACGACCGTCCCCGGATCCACCCAGATCGAGATAACCCTTCCGGCCGGAGTCACGTTCTGCGATCCGGCCGTCCCCGTCTTCGACCAACCCGGGTGTGTGGACGAGACGACGGGAGTGACGCTCAACAGCGATTCGAACCTCGAAGCCTGGCTGGTCAACTCTGAGACCGGCCTCGTGTATCACCTCGCTCCTGCAGAGGTGCTCGGAAGTGACGTCTCGGGAGCCGAGGCGCTGTTCCAGCAGACGGGCGGCGGCGGCGCCCCGCTCGGAGTGGGCGGCGGCGGCACCGGATCATGGGTCGTTCGCCTCGATTTCTCGGGCGAGGGCGGCGACAAGTTCACGGAGACCACCAAGTACCTGGCTTCCTTCCCGATCGGGGACTCACGCAGGCAATTCGCGATCGTGCTCGACGGTGACATCCAGTCGGCCCCCCAGGTCGCCGAGGACGTTTCACCCGAAGAGGGGATCTCGGGCGGGACCGCCATCATCACACTCGGCAGCGCAGAGGATCAGCAGACCGAGGCAAATGACCTCGCCGTCGTGCTTCGTTACGGTGCACTACCCGTTGCGCTGGACCAGGCGACCGTTCAGTCCGTCTCGGCGACGCTCGGCTCGGACTCGCTCCAGGCCGGCCTCTATGCTGGCATCGGCGGCCTGCTTCTGGTGGCCCTCGCGATGATCGCCTACTACCGGGGTCTCGGTCTGATCAACGTCCTCGGTCTCACCGTGTTCGGCTCGATCATGCTGGTCCTCTACTCGCTCCTCGGTGAGATGCAGGGTGTCACCCTCACACTCGCCGGTGTTGCAGGCGTGATCGTCTCCGTCGGCATCACATCGGACTCCTACATCGTGTATTTCGAGCGGATCAAAGAAGAGGTCCACGGGGGCCGCTCGATGCGTGCAGCAGTGGGCCACGGATTCCAGCGAGCCTTCAGGACCATCCTGACTGCCGACACGGTGTCGTTCGTCGGTGCTGCCCTGCTCTTCTTGCTCGCCGTCGGGTCGGTGAAGGGCTTTGCTCTCGCTCTCGGCCTGGCCACCGTGACCGACGTCCTCGTGGCGTATTTCTTCACGAAGCCGGCCGTTGCGATCATGTCCCGGTCCCGGATGGGTGATGGAGGGGCGATGAGCATCAGAGGTGCAATGGGTCGACCCAAGGAGGTGGCGTCGTGAGTATCTTCCAGAAGCTCTACCGCGGCGACACCCACTTCGACCTCGTCGGGAACCGCAGGCGCTGGTTCACCCTGTCCGCAGTCCTCGTGACCGTCGCGATCCTGGCACTACTCGTGCGGGGTCTCAACCTCAGCGTCGACTTCGTCGGTGGCTCGCTCGTCGAGATGGAGAACCC
>JABMPV010000485.1 GCA_013202595.1 bacterium | reverse complement strand
GGGCTGGTCGGCTCTGAGGCTGTGGGGGCGGCTCGGCTCGGGTGATGCTCCGGTGTGGCTCGGCTCGGTCCATCGGATTTCGGGGACGGCGGCGTTCGTGCTGACCATCCCGGTCGCCTACCACTGCCTGTGGGCCCTGGGGTTCGAGACGGGGGCCGGAGCCAGGGTGCTGATCCACTCCATCATCGGCTGTGCCTTCTACGGGGCCTTCGCCACCAAGGTGATCGCCGTACGCGATCACGACCAGCCCAGGTGGGTGCTGCCGGTCATCGGCGGCACGGTGTTCTCCCTGCTGGTGGTCATCTGGCTGACGAGTTCTCTCTGGTTCTTCACCAACGTCGAATTCCCGGGGTTTTGATATGAAGATCTCAACAATTACCGGATGGGTTCTGTCGATCGCCGCGGTGGCCTTCGTCGTGCTGCTGACTGGCGTCGGGTCCAAGGCGTTCACCGACGACCCACCCGCAGTCAGCCCCTATGCGGCGGGCGGCTCCGCTCCCGTCACGACCGTGGCGAGCGGCGATGCGGCTCTCGTTGCAGCAGGTCAGGATGTCTACGCATCCAACTGCGCCCGCTGCCATGGCTTCGACCTGAGCGGCGGCACCGGGCCGGCCATTGGCGCCGGATCGAACGCCGCGACGCTGAGCACACGTGAGCTCACCAGCGTGATCACCGAAGGGCGGGGCCGGATGCCGTCCTGGGGGAGCCGTCTCGATGTCGAGGAGATTGCGGCCGTCGTCGCCTACCTGGAGGACGCACACGGCTGAGCCGGCTGCGCTGCGGGCCGTCCCTCAGCCAACCAACAGCCGGCCCGCCCAGTACGCGGCGAATCCGAATCCGACGACGCCGTACAGGGAACGCTTCGTCAGCCATCCCCCTGCGACGGCTCCGGCGAGAGCGGCCCAGCCGATGCGCGCGTCGAAGTCGGCCTGCGGAACGATCAAGATCGATGCCGCCAGCGCTGCGAACAGCGCCAGGGGGAAGCGATCGAGGAATCGGCCGAAGAGCCCGGAGGGGGGCGTTCCGGCATGGGCGAGAAACACCACTCTGCTTCCGTAGGTGATCGCGGCCATCGCCAGGATCAGGAGGAAGTCACTCATCCGGCAGCAGCGCTCCGATGCCGGCCGCTGCGGTGGCCGCGGCGGTGATCTGCCACGCCGACGGCAGCCACTCGGCTCCGGCGAACACAGCGGCGACGGCGAGCATCATCACGGCGGTGTCCCACCGGTGTCTGATGAGCGGGGCGGCCAACCCGACGAAGAGCAGGGCGAAGAAGACCTCTGCACCCCAAGCGGCCGGATCGACCCGGTCTCCGATGACGACGCCCACCAGCGTGCCGGTCACCCATCCGCCGTAGAGCAGGATGTCGGCGGCCGCCTTGTAGGAGACCACGTCGGATTCACCCCGGTCGGCGGCGGCAAGCGTCAACCCGAACGTCTCGTCGACCAGCACCCACGCCATGGCGAAACGCGTTCGTCTGGGGCGGTCTCTCAGCAGATCGGACATCTTTGCCGACATCGGCACGTGGCGCAGCGCCAGTCCGGTGGTCGCAACCAGGATCGGAACCACACCGGCACCCGCCAGGCCGACCAGGGCGAACTGGGCGGCCCCCGAGATGACGATGATCGATGCCAGCACGGTGATCCATCCGGTGAGCCCGGCTTCGAGGGCCAGCACTCCGAAGACGACCCCCAGGCTGCCCACAGCGATGCCGATCGGGAGTCCGTCCCGAAGCCCGCGCCGTAAGGAGTCGTTGATCCGCATCGAAAGATCGTACCGACGGCCCGATCGGTGTCGTTCCGCAGGTGGGCCGCCGGGTGACACCATGCCTCTGAGGCGACCGCGGGGCATCCACGCACCCGTCACGCCGACGAAGGAGAGGAGGGTACGGTCTCGAATGAGGACGCCTGGGCGTCATCACCGGCAGATCCACGATGGCACCATCGGCGTCGCGGCACAGCGATCGACTGCACAGAGATCGCATCGATCCGTGCCAGACCCCGGGGGCGTGTGCCCCCGGGGTCCGACCCGATCAGAACGGCCAATCGGCGTTCTTGTGCTGCTCCAGCAGCGCCATCATCCGGAAGGTCGCGTCCGAGAAGTCGCCGATCTCGAAGTGGCCCCTTCGGCCCGCTGCGAACGGGGTCGCCCGATAGCCGCCCGTGTTGAACACGAACACATTCGTGCCCTTCAGTTCCGGTAGCTGATCGTGGGTCTGCATGTCCGAGAAGACGACCACCCTCGGCGACGGAGTCGAACCACCATCCCCTGTGTGTGAGACAGATGCTCTGCCGTTGGGCCAGTCGGGTGTGTGGCGATCCGGGAACCCGTTCGGGGCGGGTGATGACTGAGCTACACACCCCCGAGTGGATGTGACCGGATTTGAACCGGCGACCTTCGAGCCAAGGCTCGGCGCTCTGCGAAGGAACCCGCCTCCCCGCATCGGATCGTCGTGCTGCCCCGAGGACTCGAACCTCGATCCCCGGTGTTTCAAGCCGGTGCCCTTCCTTTGAGGGACGGCGCGAATATCGCATATGAAGGCTGACCCACACAGCGCCTGATTGCGGAAGTCAAGGCAGTTCTCTCTGGACAGCAGTTGGGCCAATGCGGACGGGAGGGCAGTAGATGGGTCTGTGGGACGCCCAGCTCTCAACTGCCACACTTGAGCCTCCAGGTCGTGGACGATCTCTTCGACGCCGTCGCCTGAAATGGGCGAGCGCGAGGCCGAGTCGGAATTGGACATCTTGGGCAACTGCTCGGCCGGGGCAATTCCGACCCCGGCCTGGATCGCTTCTATCTCCCGGCTTGCAGAGTGCTCGACCCCCGAGTCGACACAACCATCACGATGGCTCCGGACAGGGCGATGATCGGCGCCAGACCCATGAAGTCGAACAGTTCGCCGAATCCGTCTGCGTTGGTCCAGATCCACCGGATGAACCACAGGCAGAACAGCACGGTGAGGGTACCGAGGAGTTTGAGGGTGGTCAGGACGCTCTTCTGTGCTGCCCCGGAGTCGTCATCAGTGCTGCGTCGGTGGGAGTGCGCTGCCGATGCGGCGGCGATCAGCCCTATCAAGGCGACTGGAATCAGCATGAACGCAATCGCCGGGCCCGTTTCGCCGTGGTCGTTCAGCAGCACGTTGAGCAGACGAATGTCGAAGCCGTTGTAGGAGCGATTGACCGAGATCCAGGGAATCCAGGCCGACACGCCGATGGCGATCGCCCCGCCCAGGGCGAACCAGTGGTCCCATGTGAGGGCACGTGCCGATGTCACGGGCTCGGTGGGGGCCGTTGAGGTCGCGGGCCGGGTATCTTCCTCTTGCCCGGGATCGTTCTGTTCGATAGCCCGGGCGACGGTCGGCGGGCTATCGGAGTCGGTCAATTCGGTGACGATCGGCCCCGAGCATCGGGAGCAGGCCGGGGCGGGAAGGATCGTCTCCGTGGCACACCGTGGGCAGGTTGCGGTGATATCACCGGTGACCCGACGGACCCGAACGATCGTGTCCGACGTGATGGTTGCGTCAGCCGGGCCGGCAGCCGCCACAACCAGGGGAATTCCTGCGTATTGCAGGCGGTCGCCGGTTCGGATCACCATCTCGTCGAGAGAGGCCGAGAGGCCACTCATCTGTGGCCGGAAGTCATCGACGAATCGTGACGGCAAGGCGAGGAGGACTGATTTGGCCGGTCGTGGCTCTGCCGGCTCCTCTGGTGGGGGTGCGGCCGTCTTGAGCGGGGTCACCTCGGATTGGGGCTCTTCTGCAGGTGGGTGCTCGGGCTCGATCGGAAGTTGTGCGGCCGGGAGCGGCTTCGCCCCGGCGACGGGGGTGATGAAATGGGCCTGCACCCACCCGTCCCGTCCGTCCCGTGTGGTCACGTGTGCCCAGCCCTCCAGGCGGGCGGTCACCGCCACGAGCGTGTTCGGATCGATGCGGGCACGTTGGTCGGCATCATCGTTCGGCTCTCCCCGGAGGACAAGCGCCGACTCGGGAGTGCGGTGGGTGGGGGCGAAACGCCCCGGGGCCCACTTCGCCCGGGCGGCGAGCCACCATATGAGCACGCCGAGCGCTGTGAGCACGACGATTATCACCAGCGGGTTGAGGCCTGCGCCGTCACCTCAACCCATAGGGTCCCTCCATCACGATCCACCTCGCTGCGCCACGGCGGTGCGCCACATCTCCTCGAGGGAACGCGCCGTGGAAAGGGTGGCCTGAGCCACCTTGCGCGATTCCTCGCGAGCCTGCTCCCACCGTCTCTCGTCCTCATCGAACATCGCCATTGCCTCGGAATCGGCTCCGAAGGCGTGGAGGCGATCTCGTTCGGCGGAGCGCATCTCTTGATCCACCTGCTGTAGGGACCACGTGACCGAATCGGGATCGACGGCGAGTAGAGACCGCACGTCCGCCGGGGGGCCTCCGGTGTGACCCACCTTCTGCCACGTCTCGGCCGCTCGTTGGGCCGTTGGGGCGAGCCGGTCGAAGATGGTGACCTGGGTGAGCAGCAACCCGTGCTGGTGGCGGAGCGCATCGAAGTCGGTGACGAGCTTGCCCTTGACCCATTTCAGCCCATCGACGACGATCTTCTCGCCGATCTCCTTGAGAGCGGGGAGGCTGATGAACTCGGCCGCTCCGGCGACTGCTGCTTGTGCCTTGATCTTGGCCATGACCGTCGCCGAGATCGCTTTGGCAGGGCCGAGGGCGGCCAGCTTGGCGGCGATTACTGCACCCGCCTTTGCCACGGCGAGCTTGGCGGCCACGTAGAAACCGAGAAGGGCAGTGGCTGCTACTGCGAGCTCCTCGATCGGCTTGTAGTAGTCGTCGTGGATGGCCTGCAACCAAGCGGCCTGGTCGATCCTCTCTCCCTTCTGGGCGGCGAGGCCTGAGAGTCGGCTGGAGGCATCACTGGCGGCCTCGGCCCTGCGACGGAGCCCGTCGGCAGCTTCCGTGTAGTAGTCGTCTTTGCGGACGCCGTGGTCGGCGACGAAGGCGGCGACCACGAAGCTGTCCGGCGACACACCACCAGTCCATGCAGTCCCGGAGGGATCGAGTACCTGGACGCCGATGACGTCGTCGAGTTCGATACCCATGTTTCGATCGGCCGCCGCGTCGCTGATGAGCACCCGGATCACGGGGCCGCTGCCGTCGGTCGTCTCGAAACTTGGGGCGCTTTGGTCGATGTCGACTGAGCGCTCCAGATCTGCGATGGCCTCGTGGCGCACGGTGATGACGACGGGACCCATGCGGTCGCCGGGGATGTAGGAGATCTCGGCGGTGCCCTCGGCCCCGGTGGTAGCGCTCTCGGGGTACACCTTGCCGTCCCCTTTGGCTACCTCTGCGATGAGGCGCTCACCGGGCAGGGGCTGTTGCTCGTCGTCGCTGAGTTGGGCGGTCACCCACACCCGTTCGGTGGAACCGGGCGGAATTCGGTCCCGGTCCACAGTCAGCTCCAGGGTGGACTCCACCACCCTGATGGTGCGGGTTTCGATGAGTTCGGGGCGGGGCGCGGCCGCCTCGGCGGTGGCGGTGATCGTCACATGATCGAGACCGGTCTCGTGAGGCATCGTGTAGACCGCCCGTGCTGTGCCTGACTGGTCGGTGACGGCTGACGGCGGTTCTACTCGTCCCCCGGCATCGTCTTCGAATCGGACGGTGACCCCGACCGCCGGGTTGAGCCGCTTCGTGTAGGCCTCGGCGGCGAGGTTTGCGGTGGCCTTTCCGTCGGCTCGGAGGCGGCGCGGGGTGACAATGAGGTCGAGTTCGGTGGGCTCGTCACTCTGCACAGTGACCACGGCGAACCCCTCCGAGCCCTCACACGTCGCCACCAGCCGGACCTGCCCGCCTGCGGTTGGGGCGGGCGTGAAGGTGGCGACGACGATGCCGTCGGGACCGCTGAGTCCGTTCGGTGGGGCGATGATCCCTTCGACGGGCCCGAATGTGATGGTCCGTCCGGGGGCGGGGCTCCAGTCGTCGTAGCGGGCTGTAGCGGTGAGTGAGATCGAGTCGTCTTGAGGTCGGACGGTGGTCTTGTCGGTGTCGAGGGTGACGAACGCCGACCGGTGCTGATCATCGGGCTGGTCGGGGAGCGGGTCGTCGATGGCATGGGCGGTCTCGTCG
>JABMPV010000484.1 GCA_013202595.1 bacterium | reverse complement strand
CGTCACCGCACCGGTGAGTTCGAGCAGACGATCGGCCAGGGTCGACTTGCCGTGGTCGATGTGCGCGATGATCGAGAAGTTACGAATTCGAGACGTGGCCGTCACACGGGCTCCGGATGATGAAGGAACGACCGACCGGCGGTCGGGAGCGGCATTGTACCGGTGCGCGCCTGGTGCTAACCTCCCGTCGGTTCCCCCACCACCTCTCCCGGGATGACTCATGGCCAATATCCAGTCACAAATCAAGCGCAACAAGCAGAACGAAGTCGCTCGTATGCGTAACAAGTCGGTCAGGTCCGAGATGAAGACGCGTGAGAAGCTGGCTCTGGACGCAGCCGCGTCCGGCGACGCCGATGCCGCTCGTGAGGCCCTCAGGGCCGCACAGTCCAGCGTCGACACCGCAGTCTCGAAGGGCATCCTCCACAAGAGGACGGCTGCCCGGCGCAAGTCACGCCTCGTCCGCCAGGTCGAGCTGACGCTCGCAGGCTGACCACAGCTTCGATGTCGGACTTCCAGCCCACCTGGCTGACGCCTTCCGCTCACAAGAAACTGCAAGATGAGTTGCAGTACCTCATGACCGACGGGCGCGAGGAAATCACCGACCGTATCGCCGAGGCGCGCTCGCACGGCGACATCCGCGAGAACGCCGACTACGACGCAGCCAAGAACGAGCAGGGCCTCATGGAGTCGCGCATCCGCAAGCTCCGCTTCATGCTCGATCACGCCGAGGTGCACGAGGCCATCGACAGCGGTGTCGTGGATGTCGGCTCACTGGTGATCGTGCGCGATCCATCCGGCTCGGAGAACGAGTTCTTCGTCGCCCCCAGGGAGAACCGGATCGACGGAGTCCAACTCGCCAGCCCCACCAGCCCACTGGGCATGGCCCTCATCGGCGCAGCCGAGGGCGACACCGTCACGTTCGATGCTCCCGGCGGAACCATCGCCATGGAGATCGTCTCCATCCGCCCCTTCGAGCGCTAGGAGCGCGCGCACGCCGCCATCGTCTCTGCGCTCGAGGCAGCAGACCCTGCAGCCGTCATCGCCATCACGGGCAAGTACCCCGAGTTGTGCGGTGCGCTCGACCCCTATCCGCTGATCGAAGACGGCGACTTCACCATCCCGACGGCCAACGTGGGCCACAATGTGATCGCCATCCGCGGCGAGTCCGCACCACGCGTGACGGTGATCGCCCACGTCGACACCAAACCGGGCACGCCGGGGGCCGTTGACAATGCCACCGGTGTGGTGATCCTGCTGCTGCTGGCCGATCTCCTCTCCCCCGATCGTCACCCCCGGCTGCCGATCGGTGCCGAGATCCTGGTCGTCAACGGTGAGGACCACTATGCCGCGCCGGGCGAACTCGACTGGCTGGCGGCCAACGAGGATCGGCTTGCCGACATCCCACTGGTGGTCAACCTCGATGGAGCCGGATACGCCGGCGGCCGCACCGCCTACTCGACGTACAACCTCGATGCTGGGCTCACCCATCACGTCGACTCGTCGTTCGCCGGCCGACCGAGTGTCATCCCCGGCCCGGAGTTCTATCAGAGCGACCACGCGATCTTCGCCATGCGAGGGCGGCCGGCTGTGGCGCTGACCACGGAGTTGCTCGACGAGATGCTGGACGACCTGTTCCACTCACCGGACGACACGCCCGATCGGGTGGATCTCGACCTGCTGCTCGATACGGCCTCGGCGATATCCGACCTCATCACGACCTGGCCGGCGTCGTAGTCGATCAGCCCTGCGGGCGAACGTCCATCTGCAGCAGTTTGGAGTCATCCGAGATGGTCGGAGGGGTCTTGGTGCCGGAGGCCAGCAGGGGCCACACGGCGTCCTTGCGCACCAGTCTCGGCGAATCCAACTCGACGTTCCGACCGTCGACCCTGAGGTTCGCCGCGCCGGCCGCTAGCGCATTCTTGACCCAGTCGGTGCGGGGCCCGTACATCGGTATGAACACGTACCCGCCGTCGATCCTGTGGGCGTCCAGTGGAGTCTCGTAGGTGATCCCTGAGGACCGTCCCACGTGGATCAGCACCGGCCGGACCCCGCGCTTGAGCTCCAATCGATTGAACACCCGACTGTTGACCCGGGCGAGCCACCGCGGCAGCGACATGAGGCCTCTCCTTGGAACGGACTGATCGAAATG
>JABMPV010000483.1 GCA_013202595.1 bacterium | reverse complement strand
CCAGACGCCTGAAGACCTCCACGCCGTCGTCGCGGCGCCTCATGAGGGCGGCGGTCACAGATATGGGCAATTCGAGATCCCGTGCGAGGCGTCTGATGCGCTCGATCTCATCGGGGTCGCGCAGACCTGTGAGGGCGTACTCGACGGCCTCGGCGGGAGGAGAGCCAGCGCTCCGCCGCCGGCCGTAGACCCGCACGAAGTCCAGGACGTTGCCCTCGTCCCGGTTCATGAGCAGCAGGGCGGCGATGGCGGGGACCTCGAGCCCGTCTGCAGTGAGGGATGACCCTTCGGCGGCCAGTTCCCTCCTGAGCCGCTCGTACCGCTCCACTGCCTCGTCGGGATCCTCGTCGAGGTCGGCGAGGGCGGCCGCGACGGCGGGACGGGTGGTGGAATCGGGGAGCCGGTCGTACAGGGACTGGAGTCGTTCTGTCTTGCCCGAGGCCGTGAGGTAGGCCGCACTCAATTCAGCCACCGAATCCTCGATCGAGGAATTCGTGTCGAGTGCGGCAGATGCTCGCGCCAGGCGCTCTCCGAGGTCTGTGACCGAAACGGAGCCGATCGCGGTAGGGACGAGCGAATCGACCAGGGCTTCGGCAAGGCGGCGCCGGCCCGCCGCAACCCTGTGAGGGCGCAGTGCATCGACCAGGCGCCCGACCTCGGCGACAGAGATGCCGAACTCCGATTCCTCCCGATGTCCGATGGCGAGAGCGTCCTGGGCCGCCGCCTGGACGGCGTCTTCGAGCATCCGGCGCTCACCCGATGCCCGCAGTTCGAGGGGAACCTCGTGGTCTGCCTCCAGCCTCCCGGCCTCGATCACTTCGAGGGCCCCGAGACGCCACAGCGCGGTGAGTGACTCGATGTCGTCAGAACGGTGGCGATCGATCACTTCGGCGAGCGCCGCGGTGGCGTCGCCGGTGCGGATGGACAGGTCGGCATTCGCCGGGGTGCTCAGCGCGTACTCCGCCAGTTGGGGGAGTTCATGCCCCGCAGGCTCCAAACGGGCCAACTCCTGGTCGATCCGGTCTCTGCGACGGGTCTGCACCCTGCGCCTCGCCGTGGTCCGAGCGCTGAGGAACATCGCGGATCCACCGCCGATCAGCAGGAGGCCCACGATGACCGAACCCACCCGTCCTGCGCCCTCGGTCTCATCTGTCTCGTCTCGGGCAGCATCGATTCCCGAGCCCATGCCGCCGTCCGGCTCTGTGGATCCTGTTGAGAGGAGGGCGTCGAGGCTGCCGACGATGGCGATGATGCCGCCATCGAAGTCGCCTGCCTGGAACGAGGTGTTGCCGGCCCCTGCGACCTGATCCAGGCCCTGGAGGGTGAGGCCGCTCCCGGTGACGATCTCTGTTCGGTGGTCACCGAGCGATACGAGGATGACGATGCCGTCGTTGCGGTCGACACTCCCGACACCCCAGGTGTTGCCCAGTTCGTCTGCGTACTGGTCGGGCGGGATGCCTGTGGAGTCGACGATGACGACTGCGATCTCGTGACCGTGCTTGCCGACCACGGCCCCGACGGCGGCTTCGACGCGATCGTCATCGATGATGACGCCTGCCACGTCGGTGACCCAACCTTCGCAGGTGATGCCGTCGTACTCGGGGCACGCCGGCGGGGCCTCCTGAGCCGAAGCGGGTGCCGCGGTGAGAGCGATGATGGCTGTGGCTGCGAGGACGGCGAGGACCCTGCGTGTCGGGCCGCCCGTGCGGGCGGATCCATCGCCGTGTGGATTTCTCATCAGGTCAAGGCTCACCAAGCTGTCCTCCCGGGAGTGCAGTGTTGCACGCCGGCTGATTCTGGCAATGACTCCGCTTCCCACGATGCGTTCTGACTGGGAATGCTCGCGCAGACTGGGCGCCGAGCCAACCCCGGAAGCGGTGCGTAACCTCTGGTCGTGTCATCAGTAGAGGTTCGTGCCTACGCAGAACCCGACTATGACGCGTGCCGGGCATTGTGGGTGATGCTCACCGACCATCACAGGGAGATCTACGACGCCCCGAACATAGGCGGCGATGATCCGGGGAAGGGTTTTGACGATTTCCTGGCCGACGACCGGATGAATGGCGCATGGGTGGCCGAGGTGGACGGCGCGGTCGCGGGGCTCGCCGGGTTGTATGTCGCACACGGAGCGCCCGAACTGGAGCCGCTCGTGGTCCATCCCGGTCATCGCAATCAGGGTGTTGCCCGGGCACTCGTGGATGTGGTCACGGGGGAGTGCCGGACGAGAGGGTTCTCCTACCTGAGCGTCAATCCGGTCGCCCGTAACCTCCAGGCGATCGGCGCCTACAAATCACTCGGATTCGATGTGGTCGGCGATGTCGAGTTACTCCTCTGGCTCGGCGATCGAGAGCGCCGGTGGATCGACGATGTCGTGATCGGAGACATCCGCCTGCAGCGGTGATCAGCCGAGGCGCTCACCGGCCTCTATACGGAGGCCCAGGTGGTTCGCAGGAGGCGACAGCGGGCACGACCATCGCTGGTCGTGTGCACACGATGGGTGATAGGCGAAATTGAAGTCAAGGACGATCCGACCTCCATCGACCCCGAGGTCGGCCCCCTTGGCCGTGTCGAGGAGATACCGGCCGCCGCCGTAGGTGATCGCGCCGTTGGTGGCATCGCGAAACGGCAGGAACACTCCGCCGGAGTACTCCTCCAGCCAGTAGAGCGTCAGCCGCTGCTCGGTGCCGCCGAGCGAGAACACCGCGTCGCCGAACGAGTGGGCGGGCGTCGCTCCCTCCGCTGAGTGCGGCAGGGCGATGCCGCGGTCTCTGGTCGAGACGACGGAGGCCGTGACCCGGTAGCCGGGGTCGTAGGGCCAATGATCCAGGCCGCCGAACGAGGCGCGCCGCTCCGGTGCGATGGGGCTCTGCGGGTGGTCCCGAAACAGGCGGTCCCTCCCGGTCCGCCACAGTTCCCATCCATCGGCTCCCGGTGCGGTGCGGACGGTCGCGTACAGGTCGGCGACGGTGCGCCGGTAATCCCACAACGCGAGCGTCGCCCGGGTGATCCCCTCATCGGGGGGCCCGGGCGACGTCTCGTCGTTCATGGTGGTCTGACCGACTAGAAGCCGTTGGCCTCGAGCCACTCGCCTGCGAGGGTCTCGGGATCCTCGGCATCGAGTGTGTACCGCTTGTTCAGCTCGGACAGCTCGGCCGTGGTGATCTTGGCACTCACGGAGTCGAGCAGGTCCCTCAGGTCAGAGCCGTAGGCGTCGATGATCTCTGACGTCGTGACCGGCACGATGTTCTCTGCGGGCTGCAGATTGCCATCGTCCTCGAGGAGCACGAAGCCCTTGGCTGCGATCACGCCGTCAGATGTGAACAGCAGAGCCACGTCGATCTCGCCACCCTCGAGGGCGGCAACCGTCAGCGCACCACCGACATCGAGCGGCTCGAAGCCGGCGAAGTCGAGACCGTAGACGCTCTGGAGACCGGGGAGGCAGAGCTCGCGCTCCGGGCACTCCGGTGGCCCGCCGAGGGTCAGCGTTCCGTTGTGCTGCGCCAGGTCGCTCACCTTGGACACACCCAGCGTCTGGGCCGTCTCCGCGGTGACCACGAAGCCGTTCTTGACCTGTGCCGGCGAGAACGCCAGGGCGACGAGGCCGGAGCCTGCGATCTGGGACTGCAGGGCGGCATGCGTGGCAGCAGAGTCCGTGGTCGGCGCTCCACCCTCGAAGGTCAGCAGCGTGCCGGTGTACTCGGCCAGCAAGTCGATGTCGCCGCTCTTGAGAGCCGGGTTCACCACTTCACGGGATCCGAGGTTGAACGCACGCTCGACGGGATAGCCGGCGTCCTCGAGGACGCTGGCGTAGATCTCGCCAAGGATTAGTTGCTCGCCGAAGTTGGTGGACCCCACGGTGATGGTCGGGCCATCCTTCGCGTCGTCACCCGACGAGCAGGCGGCGGTCACGAGGACCAGCGCCAGGACCGTCGCCCCAACGGCGCGGCTGCGGAAAGCTCTCCGCATGGGTTCGTCTCCTCTCGTAGTTGCGCGCACGACCCATTCACCCGGGGCGTGCATGGCACCCAACGACGCCGGGGCCGTTTTGATTCCCGCCCGCGCCGTCAGGACGCCGGAACCGGTGCGTCCTCATCCGACGGCCGACCGATCCCTCTGGGAACGACCCGTCGCTCGAGCAGCGAGAAGCCGGCTTCGGTCGCTATCGACAGCAGTGCTACCAGCAGGGCACCGGCGACGATCTCGGTGTTGTCCCGCTGGGCGAAGCCGTCGATGATGTACCGACCGAGGCCGCCGTAGGCCACCAGCGCTCCGAGGGTCGCCGTCGCAACCACCTGGACTGCAGATGTGCGCAGTCCTGCCAGGACGACTGGTGACGCGATCGGGAGCTCCACTTCCCACAGGATCCGACGCTCGGTGATGCCCATGCCGCGCGCCGCTTCGACGGTGTCGGCGTCGACCGTTCGGACGCCGGTGTAGGTGTTGGTGAAGATCGGGGGGAGGGCAAGGGCGAACAGTGCGATGAAGGTCGGTAGGAACCCGAGACCCGATGAGATGAAGGGCGCCCTGTTGGCCAGTTCGATGGTGATCGGGAGTGCTATGGCGATGATTCCGAACGACGGGATGGCCCGCCCGATGTTCACGATCGAGACGGCAAGGGTCCCGCCCCGGCCGGTGTGCCCGAGCCAGGCCGCGATCGGGATGGCAATCACCGCGGCTG
>JABMPV010000482.1 GCA_013202595.1 bacterium | reverse complement strand
CGTCCTTGCCGGATGACGCCCCTGCCTCGCCCTGAACACCACCAACGTTCCTGGCCAGAGCACTAGGGGACCTCGACGGGAGCCACCAGAGATGCGCGCTCGCGGAACTCCGTTGTGAGCCCGGTCTGGGCCCGCTCGGCAAGGATGTCGGTGACCACCAACTGGTATGCCACGAAGCCTGCAACCAGCATCCCAGCGGTCAGTAACACCCGCCCCGTGACGCGAAGCGCCCACGCGAGATCACGACGCGCGTAATGGGCGCGAAGCACCTCCCTCATGTCTGTGGCGACTGCCACCCGATCTCCTGTCGCTAGCGGGCCGCCGGACCGCTAGCCTCGCCACATGCCTAAATCCAAAGGCCGACGCAAGCCAAAGCGGTCGACACCACCGCCCCCACCCGAAGCCAAGCCGGCTGAATCACCCATCTGGTACGTGGCGACGATGTTCTCGCTCATGGGAATCGGCGTGTTGGTCATCGTCCTCAACTACATAGGGGTGTTCGGAGACTTCCAGCGTCCACTGCTGTGGTCCGGACTCGGGACAATCGGCGTTGGCTTCATGATGACGCTCAACTATCGCTGACGAGGATCGGGAGCCACATGCCCGTCATCGACGGGTGATCCCGCCTCGAACTACAGGCATGTGATCTTCTCCACAGGTCTGTCCACACCTGTGGAAAGTCGCGAATTTCGCCCCTCACTCGCGAAAGCGTCCACAAGGGCGCGAAATGAGTTCTCCCCAGGGTGATCAACAGGTGTGGAGAACGCGCGGACGGTGACAGAGACTTCGCGGCGTCGCGCTCGCGACTGAACCTCCTTCACCGCGGAATGCCGGAGTTCGGTTCGTCGCTCCTCTGCGTCGGGTCGGATCCGGAGCTCTAGCCGGTGGCGAGCTCGGCGCCGTCGAGCCAGCCGGCGACGGTCCGGGCGACCTGATCCTCGAACCCGGCATAGAAGTGACCACACTCCGGAATCCGGAGAGTCTCGACTGGCCCGGCGCAAGCCTCGGCAAAGGCGGTCATCGGGTAGCGGGCCTCCGGTTCCCCTTCACCCACGATGTAGAGGACCGGGCAGGTGATCCGGGCGGCAGACTCGATCACGTCGGGGCAATTGGTGTTGAAGTCGATGTACGACGCCGCCGAGATCACGTTCCACCATCCCTCAGTGAGCATCAACTGGTCACCCCTACCTTGTGCCACCAGCACCCGAGCCTCGGCCAACATCTCGTCTGTCCGATCGCCGGCGAGCAGCCCCCCGACGGCCGCCAGCGGGCCGATGTCCTTGCCACCACGATGGGCCGACATGAGCACCAGAGCCGGCGTATCCGGATGAGCGGCGACATGAGCAGCCGCCAACATCCCTCCATGAGAATGGCCGATCGCCACCGGGACCTGTCCGGTTCTCTCGATCAACCACGCCCTGGCCAATTCGTCGTCTTCGAGCGAGGTGGCGTTGGTCTCGTGGGCACCGCCCTCCGGATCCCGCGACGCCCGGGTGGAGAGCACGTCATGGGCCCTGCGGTTGTAGGCGAGGCAGTTCCACCGGCGCTCGGTGAGGACCCGGGGGTAGGAATCGCGGGGCCCGACATGGAAATTCATGGTGGCGCCGTGGAACAGCTGCACGGATCCGCCGGCGTCGGCCGTCGAGTAGAACGCTCCATCGAGTGGCTGAGCAGGTGTCGGGATGGAGATGAGTTCGGTTCGCATGTGCCAATGCTGCAAATCCGGAAATGCCCCATGTATGCACGACCGTGCTCGGGTCCGGACCCCTTCAGTCGGAGGGTTCCATCTCTTCTCGGCAGTGGCGAGGGGCGACCGCCTCGTGGTCCTGGGCATGGGTGACGGTGAGGCGCATCCCACACACGGAACAGCGGTACTCCTGGTACATCTCGACGATCTCATCCGGATCGGGCCCACTCGCCTGAGGGGCCGCCAGCATGCGGATCCCCCACAACCCGACTCTGAGGATGACGACGCCGATCGCCACGGCGATCGCGATATTGAGGACTTGACCAAAGTCAGATGCTCTCGAGGAGCGTCCCGTTGGCCTGGCCGCCGCCCTCGCACATGGACTGCAAGCCGTACCGGGCGCCGGTCCTGACCATCTCATGGACGAGTGTTGTCATGATCTTGGCTCCGGAGGCGCCGAGCGGATGGCCCAGGGCGATCGCCCCACCGTTGACGTTGACCTTGCCCCAATCGGCGGCCGTCTCGAGCAGCCACGCGGCCAGCACGGAGGAGAACGCCTCGTTGATCTCGAACAGATCGATGTCGTCGATGCCGTGGCCGGTCTTGGTGAGGATCTTGTCCGTGGCCGGAATCGGCCCGGTCAGCATCATCACGGGATCGACCCCCGTCAGGGAGAACGCCTTGAAGCGGGCCATCGGCTCATATCCGAGACGCTCGGCGACGTCCTCACCCATGATGAGCACGGCTGCGGCACCGTCGGAGATCTGCGACGAATTGCCTGCGGTGATCTTGCCGTCGGCCTTGAACGCCGGCTTGAGTGCTGCGAGTTTCTCGACGGTGGTGCCCCGGCGGATGCCCTCGTCTGCAGTCATCGTGTACGGCTGGCCGTCGACCCGTACCTCGACGGGCACGATCTCAGCCTCGAACTTGCCAGCGTCGGTGGCCTCGGCTGCGCGCCGGTGGCTCTCGGCGGACACCTCGTCGAGGCGCTCCCTCGAGATCCCCCACTTGTCTGCGACCAGTTCGGCGCTGATGCCTTGAGGCACCAGGCCCTGGCTGTAGCGGGCCAGCACCTTGTCGCCGAACGGGAGGCCGGGGCCGTTCTGCACAGTGATGCCCATCGGGACGCGGCTCATGGCTTCAATGCCCGAGGCGATGACGATGTCGTACTGACCTGCCATGACCCCCTGAGCCCCGAAGTGGGCCGCCTGCTGGCTGGAGCCGCACTGGCGATCGATGGTGACGCCGGGAACCTCTTCGGGGAAGCCGGCTGCGAGGAGTGCCCATCTGGCGACATCGAACGTCTGCTCACCAGTCTGGGTGACGCATCCCATGATCACGTCGTCCACCAGGCCGGGGTCGAGATCATTGCGCTCCACCAGAGCACGCAGTGGGATCGATGCGAGGTCTGCGGCGTGAATGCCACTGAGCAATCCGTTGCGCTTGCCTGAGGGGGTGCGGACGGCATCGACAATGACGGCATTCCTCATGGGAGCCTCCTGTGATACGCCGGGCGTGGAGATGAGGGG
>JABMPV010000481.1 GCA_013202595.1 bacterium | reverse complement strand
CGGGAGGGCAGAACCAGCGAGTCGCCATCGCCCGGGCCCTGGCTCTGAGTCCCGACCTGCTGATCCTCGACGAGGCGGTGGCGGCGCTCGACGTGTCGGTGCAGGCCCAGATAATCAACCTCCTCAAGGAGTTGCAGCGCGACCTCGGGCTCTCCTTCCTCTTCATCTCCCACGATCTGGCGGTCGTGAAACAGATGTGCGATCGGGTCGCCGTCATGTATCTGGGCACGATCGTGGAGGAGAACACATCGGCAGCCTTGTTCGCTGCGCCGCAGCACCCCTACACGACCGCACTGCTGTCGGCGATCCCCGTGCCGGATCCGATAAAGGAGGCGGAGCGCGAGCAGATCGTTCTCATAGGTGACGTCCCCAGTCCCTCGGACATCCCTGAGGGCTGCGCCTTCAGGCAGCGGTGCCCTGTGGGGCGGGACAGACCGGCCTGCCGGGAGGCCGAGCCAGAACTCGTGGAGGCTTCCGTTGGATCCGGATTGGCTGCCTGTCACTTCTCCGGCGAGACCTTCGGCCCCGAGTCCGCATGACGGTGTCATCCATCGAAGAGCGAAGCACTCCCGTATCCGGTGGCGTCATCGTGGATCTCAGGGCATACGTAGTCCATGCTCCGATCGGTGAACCGGTCCGGCTCTCCTTCGGGACCCTCAGCAGTCGTCGCCTGGTGCTGGTCGAGATCGAGCTCGAGAACGGGATGATCGGAATCGGGGAGAGCTGGGTCAACTGGCCGCCGTGGGCCCATGTGGATCGAGTCGCCGCCTTCGAGCAGGGTATTCGCCCGCTCATCATGGGAGGAGACCCTGGCGACATCAGCGCTATTCACGACCTGCTGGTTGCCCGACTGGATCCGATGGGCCGGCAGGCCGACGCCGTTGGTCCCATGTACCAGGCCATCAGTGGAGTCGACCTCGCTCTGTGGGATCTCGCCGGCAAACTCGCCGAGCAATCGGTTGTGCACCTGTGCGGGGGTTCCGGCGCGACGGTTCCCGTATACGCCAGCAGCATCGGTCCCGGAAGCGACATCGAATCGACTTGTTCCGATCTGGTGGACCACGGTTTCGATCAGGTGAAAGTCAGGGTCGGCTTCGACCGGGAGACGGATCGGGATCTTCTCCGGCGAGTGCGCAAGTGTGCCGGTGACGGGTTCGGGATCATCGCCGACGCCAACAGGGCCTGGACGCTCGGCGAAGCGGAAGCCATGACCGGGGTGCTGATGGAGTACGGCGTGGACCTGGTCGAGGAACCTCTGCGCGATCCCGATCTGGCTGCGATCGAGGTCCTGTTCGAGAGCACCGGACTCCCGGTAGCGGTGGGGGAGAATCTGTATGAGGAGGAAGACTTCATTCGGTTCGCAGACTCGCCGGCGATCGGGGCGTTGCAGCCCGACGTCACGAAGAACGGCGGATTCTCACCGATCCTCGAGATCGCAGCCCGAATTGCCCGCTCCGGGTGTGCGTTGATGCCTCACTGCTATGGCGGTCCACTTGGGTTCATGGCCAGCGTCCACTTGATGGCCGGTTTGGGGACCCGTGGATCGATCGAGTTTCCCATCGGTCCGATGGCTCCGTTCTGGGGCATGGTCGGTGGCCCTCCGGCAATCCACGACGGGGTCGTGGATGTTCCCTCGGGACCGGGCTTCGGTTTCCACCTCGATGAGGAGTGGACGGCTTCGGCTCGGAATCTGCCCTAGGGCCTGCACCGGGACGGCGGTGCTCTCAGGCGCGCTTGGTCCGAAGGGTCTCGCGGAGCCGGTCGATGTGGCCCCGGATCTTCGCCTCGGCCTCGTCGGGATCCCCGGCGATGATCGCATCCCGGATCTCCTCGTGTTCGCTCAGAGCATGGGCGGGTGAGCCGGGTATCACGAGCGTCTTCCTCATTCCGAGTCTGACGAGGCTCTGGAGCCGTAACAGCGCCTCGGAGAGCCAGGGGTTCGCTGACATGCCGTAGACGAGGCCGTGGAAGGCCATGTCGGCTTCAGTGATCTCTCGGCGATCACCGCCGGCGAGGGCCGCGCGATGGACCTCGATGGCATCCTTGAGCGCAGGCTCGTCCTCGTGGGTGGCGTTCTCTGCTGCCAGGCGGGCCGACAAGCCCTCGAGCACGCTGCGCACCGAGTAGATGCTGATGAGATCGTCGACGCTGATGTCGGAGACAAACGCTCCGCGGTGCGGAATCTCCTCGGCGAGTCCCTCCGACAGGAGGCGAAGGATGGACTCGCGTGCCGGGCTGCGGCTGATGTCGAGACGCCGTGCCAGGTCGGGCACGCTCAGCCTGGTTCCGGGTTCGAGTTCGCCGTCGAGGACTGCATCCCGAATCTTGGCGTAGGCCCAATCACCGATGCGGTTTCGCTCTGGCTGGCCGTCCTTCAACTCGGGTCTTCCTTGATCTCTGAACTGTGCGGCGACAATAGTCGCAGGCGGTGTCGTCCCCGATTCCTAGGCGGGGGACTCATCGCGTGCGTAGAGATGTGGTGGAACGTTGAACAGGTAGTCGGGCAGGGCGAGGATGCTCGGCTCGAATCCGATCAGTCCATGCGCCCGGCGCAGGGCTGCTGGGATGTCGTTGGCGGTCTCGAATCCGCACAGTTCGGCGATATCGGGCCGATCGGCTCCGGCGACGATGATGGTGCCGGCGTGGTGGTGGGCCATGGCGGCCATGCTCAGCATCGAGAACGCGTGGAACGGGTGGTAGGCGCCGTGGTGGCGATACGCATCTACCCACTCCGGGTTCGTGGCGAACTCGTCCACGTCTGCGAGGAGCTCATCGATCGAGCCCCGTTCGAGGAAGCGTTCGAAAGTCGCCGGATACGACGGGAACCACTCCTCGTTGAACCATCCATTGCACTCGGCCGACACGATGGCTACCCCGCCGCGTCTGAATGCGCCTGCCACACGCGAGATGACTGCCGCGATCGCCTGCGACATGAGGATCGGGTTGCTCCCCATCCCGGGTCCGTAGTGGAAGTCCTTGGGGAGTCCGAACAGAAGGACGTCTGCGGGACCCATGTCCAGTTCGACATCCGTGCGCCGCTTGGCCAGCGGCCACGAGGCCTGTTCGACGGCTTCCACGTCTCCTGCCCAGGTGCCCAGGACCATCGAATCCGTTCCTACGACCGAGTCGACCACGAACATCCGATGGGGAAGGCTCTCGTTGATCTGCCGGCCGATCTCGGTGAGTTGCGACCTGAAGTGGCTCTTGGTGGTGGGCGGCATGAAATCGGGACGATGCATGGTTCCGGGTACGTGGTGGGCGGCGATGCTGCGCCACGTGGTCAACCCGGTGGTGCAGGTCTTGTAGCCGCCGCTGTATCCGCCGTACGGATTGCCCTGGACATGGCCGATGAGAATCGTGAGGTCCGCTTCGGCACAGGTCCGGTTGAAGTCGACCCGGTCTCCTCTGTCGGTGTGGCCGAGGTGGACGATCTCATCGGGATCTTCCGCGTCATGGTTCGGGATGCGACCGAATCGCTCGAACATCATCGGCGGCAGATACTCCTGCATCTGCTCGTGGCTGTTCATGCGATGAAGGCCGATGGCGCAGATGGGCGAGATGTCGTCCTGGCGTACTCCGGCGCCATCGAGACGCTCCAGGATCTGGGGGAGCGCCACTTTGCGGTGAGCCCGATCGTGTCCTCCACCCTTGACTCTGTCCGGGAACACGACGGCCACCCGGGAGCCGGGTCCGACGATGTCTTCGATGCGGTCGCTGTCGAGGGGGGCATCGAGCGCCCCGGTCGTTGCCAGGACATTGTCGATCGCCCGGGGTTCGTGCTCCGATCCTGCGATCGTGAAGATGTGAGCGCTGTCGGGCAACTCTGCTTCAACCGCTTCGGGACCCCGCGGGAGGATGACCGTCTTCACATCGAATCCCTTCTCGGTGATGAGGCTCTCTCCATGTTACATGTAATATCTGGGGAGTGGTGTGTGTGAGACCATTGGGGGATTCGAGCGACCGATCCGATCCGGCGTTGGTTGTGAAGGGATGACACGTGCAGCAGTGGACCGATCTGGTGGAGAGCATCCGGGACCGTGGGGCATTGATCGTGGCGTTTTCAGGAGGAGTCGACTCGGCTCTGTTGTCCGATGCGGCCCACGAGGCTCTCGGAGAAGCGGCCCTCATGGTCACGGCGGTCTCGCCGTCGCTGCCCGAAACCGAGCGGCGGGCAGCGGTTCGACTCGCCGCAGATCGGGGGTGGAAGCACATGCTGATCGAGACCGATGAGATGGAACGGGCCGCCTATGTCGAGAATTCTCCCGATCGTTGCTACCACTGTCGCGTGGCCTTTCTCGATGCCCTCGATCCCCTTCGGGCGAGATTCGGAGACGCCACAGTCGCCATGGGAATCGTGGTCGATGATTTCGATGACGATCGTCCGGGGATCCGCGCCGCGTTGGAGCGTGGAGCGATCCTTCCCTTGGTCGACTCCGGATTCACGAAGAGTCAGGTCCGTGAGACGGCGCGATTGCGTGGTCTGCCGGTGTGGGACAAACCGGCGAGCGCCTGCCTCTCCTCCCGCGTGCCTTACGGGACGCCGGTAACCGTCGAACTGCTGGGGCGGATCGAGCGTGCCGAGCGGTATCTGCACTCCATCGGCTTCCTGTCATGTCGTGTTCGCGATCACGGCCGGTGTGCCCGGGTCGAGGTACCGGTGGAGCGTCTCTCAGATGTGCTCGAACAGCGTGAGGCGATCATCGAGGGCATCCGCGCGTGCGGATACACATGGATCGCCCTGGATATCGCGGGTTTCCGCAGCGGATCGATGAACGAGGTCCTTCACTCGGAGTCGATCGTATGACCGGGGATGGGGGCGTTCTGCGAGGTTTCGCCAGACTCGACATCCATCGCAGTGCCAGAACGGGCGAACCCGAAGTGGTGTTTGGTGAGGGCAAGACGCCGGACCAGGTGGCTTCGATCGTGAGCAGATTGCTCGCCGATACGGAGGACCCGGTGCTGGTCACCCGGGCGACACCACAACAGGCCGCTGTGACGCCGGGTGTGTATGACCCCGTCGGCAGGACGATCATCAGCCGCGCTCGAAAGACAGGTGCCATCGCCGGAAGCGTTGCGATCGTCACGGCCGGGACCTCAGACCTTCCGGTTGCCCGGGAGGCAGCGGGCACGCTCGATGCGCTCGGAATGGCCCAAAGCGTGACACCGGACATCGGCGTAGCCGGTCTCCACCGAGCGCTCGAAGCAGTGCCGACGCTCGAAGCCGCTTCTGCGTGCATCGTGGTGGCGGGGATGGATGGTGCGCTCCCATCAGTACTGGCAGGGTTGCTGCCGCTGCCGATCATCGCCGTGCCTACGAGTGTTGGGTACGGGGCAGCCTTCGAGGGCCTCGCCGCATTGCTGGCGATGATGGCCTCGTGCGCTCCCGGAGTGGCTGTGGTCAACATCGACTCAGGGTTCGGGGCGGCGATGCACGCCATGCGGATCGCGAATGCGCAATGACGAGACTGGGTCACATCCTGGCGCCGGCCGGCATCAGCCGGGAGATGCTGCTCGGCGCAGCGGTTTCCGGGGGTGCTCCGGTGGAGCCGATTGCTGATGTCGTTCAGCGTCTCGGTTGCCAGTTGACCGTCGCCGAGCGAGCAGTCGGTGGCCTCGTGGCAACGCACGCCATCATCGAGGCGCTCCCGGGAACGGGCCGGGCCGATTCTCTGGAGTCGATACATCGGCTGATCGAGCGCGCCGGGGTCGACCCCGGAGTTGCGTCGGGTACTGTCGCGGTCTACGAACGACTCATCTCGGCCGAGGCGATTCTCCACGGTTCGGACATCGCGTCGGCACGTCTGCACCAACTCGGCGAGGCGAGGTATACGGCTCTCATTGCGGCAACGGTCGCCGCATTCCTCGCCCTTGCTCTGGATCGGATCACCGTCGGGGTCATCGCCCTCGGGTCCGGATCCATTGCCGTGCCGGGTCACGGGACGCTACCGGTTCCTGCTCCTGCGACGAGTCACCTGCTTCGGGGATTCCGGGTGATCGGGGGCCCCGGAGAGGGGGAACTCACCGGTCCCACTGCGGCGGCCCTCGTAGCAGCGCTGACTCACCCGGAGGTGCCTGTGCCGGAGATGACGTTGGAGGGAATCGGGCGCGGAGCGGGCCGCGTGGACACAGCGCGGCCCGGTGTGGCGACGCTGTTGATCGGGACCTGAGTTCGCCGGCCGCCACGGAGGTCCACTCCGGATGCGGTTGCGTCCGGCGCTATCGGGTGCACCGGTATTGCGGGCGCACGGCATCGTGCCGAGTCGAACGGTTCTCTGGTCGGAGCGACATCCACGGATCGGAGGCGCTACATCAGCGCCATCGGATCAGCCGTCTTTCTCGGTCGATGCGTACGCACCGCACTCACACTTCGGCACGCTGCACGTGCTGAGCGTCAGGTGCTCCTTACGGGGATGGCCGCAGGTCGCGCAACGTCTTCGGCCACCGTCGATTTTCGATGAGGAAGTTGTCTTCATCTGGATCGCTCCTTCTCGCTGGTTGCGCTTGGATGATCCCGTTAACTCCCTGCGTCCTTCTTCGCCCGCTTCTGCGCGCGCTTCTCCTTGAGGTTCTTGGCTGGCGCAGTCTTGACGTGTTTGCCGCCCTTGTCCTTGCTACCCATCAGTGCCTCCCGACTGGCTGCCAGATAGGCAACCATGACCAATTGTCGCAGGATATGTGCGCTGTCGTGCGATCGAGGCCGATCCGGCGGTTCACGAGGCGGCGCGAGGGGGTGCTCCCGCCGCCCGGCGGCCAGTTCAAATGGTCCCCGGACGTTTCATCATCCGGTGCGTGACTCCTCGGGGAGCAGGGCGATGATCGGCACCCCGACCAGCATCACGACGGAGGCTCCGACGAATGCGACCGTCAAGCCAAAGGAATCGGCAACCAGGCCCACTCCGATCGCGGCAGCCGATCTGATGGCGAAGGCCATCGCCAGATACACCCCATTGGCGAACGCCCTGTCCTCGGGGAACTGATCCTGGACGAGTGCCATGCTGACGGGGGTGATCGACAGCAGGGCAAGGCCGAGTGCGAGCAGCACGGGCACCCGCATCCACCCGTCGACGGTGACGAGTGTCAACAGCAGCAGCGGCGAAATGATGTGGGCGGCGTAGAGCACCGCCTTGCGGCCGATCCGATCGCTCACCCACCCGCCCGCCATGGCCCCCACCACGCCTGCGGCCTCGAGGATCGAGAGGGCGGCGCCGGCGAACCACAGGCTCACCCCCTGGTCGGTGAGGTAGAGCGGGAGATAGGTGACGGCCGCCATGGTCATCAGCGCCCGCATCGCCACGAGACCGGATAGGACCGTCATCACCCTGCGCATCCTCATCAGGGAGACACGCCAGTCGGGATGATCGGCCGCTCTGGGCGGCGGGGCGAGCGGCACCCCTCTCAGGCGCCAATACAAGATCGCACTCGTGAGCAGGGCGAACGGTGCCAGCACAGGAAGGCCATTGAGGCCGGCGACGCCGACCACCGACACCACCACGATGGGGCCGATCGTCCTGCCCAGTTCGCCGCCGACCATCCAGAAACCCATGCCTCTGCCGACCGATGACCCTGCGAGGCGACCGATGACTGCAGGGCCGACCGAATGGAGTGCAGCGACGCTGAGGCCCGCCATCATGAGAATCGCGGCCAGGGCCCAGTAGCTGGATCCGACACCCATGAGGGTCATGAGGGTGCCGGTCACTCCGGGTGCGGCCACGACCATCCATCGCAGCGAGGTCGTGTCCGCCAGTCGTCCGATGACCGGCTGCAGCAGGCCGGGAACCGCGAGGAAGACGGTGAGACCGCCCGCCGCCGTGGTGGACAGCGACATCGACTCGACGAGGCGGGGGAGCAGCGGAGGGAGAAATGCCGTGAAGGTGTCGTGCACGGCATGTCCGGCAGCCACCGTCGTGATTCGGCCGGTTTCGAACGCGCCAGCTTCGGGTTCGGTGAGTGATTCGGCGCTCACGATTGGAGTCCTCGCCTCACGTGGGGTGGCAGCAGCGTGATGGCAAGCACGACCAGGCCGCCGATGCCGGCAGCCAGGAGGCTGACACCGAATCCTCGTGCGCCGAGACCGGCCATGATCCCCTCGCTGACGCCCCAGGCGGCCAGTCCGGCACCTGCAGCCAGGGGGATGCTCCGGATGGTGGTCCGGCCCACAGGCCCGGCGTGCTCCCATCCAGTCCTGTGGTACCAGACAGCGGCCAGGGCAGCCGTGTAGAGGGTGATCGCGATGGTGCTCGACAGGGCCAACCCATTGATCCCCATCGCCTCGTATAGGCCCCAGTAGATGGGGACGGCTGCAATGGTGGCCAGGGTCCCGATAATCACCGGCGCCCACATCTGCTCACGGGCGTAGAAGCCTCTCGCCAGGATCTGCTGCACACCCCAGAGGGGGATCCCGATGGCGAAGAAGACGATCGTGCCGGCGGTGGCGACCGTGTCGAGAGCGTCGAACGACCCGCGTTCGTACAGCACCCTGGTTATGGGCAGCGCCAGGGCGATCATCCCCGCCGCGGCGGCCAGGCTGAGCACGATGATGTATCTGACCGCTCGTCCCACCGCCTCGGCCATCTTTCGGAACTTGCCCTCGGCCGCCAGTTGGGCCAGGAACGGGTAGGTGGCGACACCGGCGGCCTGGGCGATCACGCCGACGGGCACCAGCATCGTCAGGCGTCCGAAATTCAGCCACGACACACCACCGTCGACCAGCGAGCCGAACGTCCTGCCGAGTTGCTCGTCGAGCACCACGAGGCTCTGGCCGAGCATGAGCGGGATGGCGAGCACGAAGTAGCGGCGAACCGAAGGATGTCGCCTGATCGACCCGATCGGGAACCTGAGACCGGAGCGCCATGCCCCGTAGGCCTGGAGGACGAAGATCCCCAGGAACGCTCCGGCCAGAGCGCCCCAGGCGAAGCCGTCGGCACCCGGATCGTCCTGGCCGATGCCACCGATGATCCCGCCGCCGATGATGGCCAGGTTGTAGACGATCGGTCCGAGGGTCGGGATGGCGAACCGGGTCCTGGCGAATTGAACGGCCGTCAGCAATTGACCGAGGATGAAGAAGATCTGGGCGGGCAGGACGATGCGGGTGAGGCGGGTGGCATTGGCCACCTGGGCCTCGGTGAAGCCAGGTTCGATGGCACGCAGGATGTCGTCGACGAACGGCATGGCGACCACGACCAGCACCACCGACCCGATTGCGAGGATGCGCGAGATGGCCCAGAACGCCCGCCATGCGTCCTCGTCGTCGTCGGCTGCGAAGCGGCGGGTGAGAATCGGAATGAGGGTGATCGCCATGTACGCGCCGGCGAGCAGGTAGTTGAGGAAGTCGGGGATCAGGAAGGCGACGAAGTACTCGTCACCCGTTGCCCCCGGTCCGATGATCCACGCGAAGACGATCTGGCGGACCAGGCCGAGGACGCGCGACAGCAGGGTCCCTGCGGCGACGATCAGCGCAGCCGTCCCCATCCGCTGGTACAGGCTGCGTCCCATGTGTGGAGCGGTCACGGGATGAGGCTATCGGCTGTGACAGCGATCTACGCGAATGGTCAGACGGATCTCTCGGTGAATAAGCCTCCCGTGGCACCCGTCAGGAGGGTGCCGGGCGGTCAGTCCTTGGTGACCAGATCTCGCTTGCGGAGGAATGACGCACCGATGGCCACTGCGGCGGCAGCGAGCACCGCGATCTTCACGAGCGCGCCTCCGACGCCCGGTTGGACCGATCCGAGCACCTCACCGATGTCGGTCACTGCGAACTCAACCATCCCTGTGTAGGCGCTGAGGCCGATGCGGAACAGCGAGACCGTGGCGAGGCTGTCGGCGGCGAAGCTGATTCCGCTCTCCCACACGAACACGTAGATCAGGCCGATGAGCACCGCCCGCGCCGTGATGAACCCGAGGATCACGAACACCGATGCGTAGGCGATCGATCCGATGGCCACGCTGATCAGCAGGGGAATCAGCGGATCCCAGACACCGCTCATGCCGCCGAGAACCAGAGCGGACAGCAGCGCCCCGGATCCAGCGACGATGAATGTGGCCGTCGCAGCGGCCCCGAGTTTTGCTCCGACGATGGCCTCACGCCTGATCGGTCGGAGCACCAGAAACGACAGCGTGCCGTCCCTGCGTTCGTCTCCGAGAGCACCCGAACCGAGGATCAGCGCGACAACCGGTATGACGATGAGGAAGATGACGCCGATCGTCGCGTCGTGGAACTGGCGAAGCGCGCCTCTGTCGACGTAGGAGCCAATGGTGGTGAGGGTCACGATGGGTGGGAGGAGGGCGACCAGTCCGACGGCGATGATCCGCCTGCCGCCGATCACCTGGCGAAGCGACACCCGGGTCATGGCGATGAACTGCTTCATCTGCGTCTCACCAGGTAGCGGAAGACGCTCTCGAGCGACTCGTCCTCCGGTTCCACCAGGGTGATCCTGGCGTCGAGGCGCCGAGCCACCGTCGGGATGGCGCGCCCCAGATCTCCGAGATCGGTCGTGTCCACACGCAGCGTGTCCCCGTCGATCTCGACACCGCTGACGTCATGGCGCTCGAGCAGGGCTGCGCCGAGCATTCGAGCATTCCCCGCCTCGACTCGCAGACGGTAGGGGATGTCCGACATCGCTTCGCGGATGGATGCGATGTTGCCCGCAGCCGCCAGTTTGCCGTCCACCATGGCCAGCACCCGGTCGGCCATGCGCTCGACCTCGGCGAGGACGTGGGACGACACGATCACTGTGTGGCCTGCGTCCCCGAGGCGGCGGAAGGTGTCGATGAGGTGCGCCCGTTGGATGGGATCGGTTCCGTTGAGTGGCTCGTCGAGCACCAGGATCCTGGGGTCGGACACCAGTGCAGCCGCCACCTTGGCTCGCTGGCGCATCCCCTTGCTGTATCCCGAGATCGGTCGATCGGCGGCGTCTTCGAGACGCACCATGGCGATGGCCTCATCGGCCTTGGCCGGGTCGGTGCCCGCCAGGGTGGCTGCATACGCAGCAAACTCACGGGCCGTCTGGAATCCATACACGGCATCTTCCTCAGGCACGAGGGCGAGGGAGGCATAGACCTTCGGGTTCTTGCGAGGGTCGCTTCCCAGAACGGTCAACTCTCCGTCGCTCGGAGAGATCAAGCCACATATGAGGCGCAGCAGCGTCGTCTTGCCCGCACCGTTCGGTCCCAGCAGGCCGGTGACCCCGGGCCCGAAGGCACAGGTCACATCGGAGACCGCCACCTTCTGTCCGAACCACCTCGACAGCGATCGGGTCTCGACGGTGGCATCGGCGGCCCAGGCAGGACCGGAGGCTGACGTCATCTGAGCCTCCTGTACCGGTACACGAGGACGGCCCAGGATCCCACAGCGATCAGGATGATCATGACCAAAGACGCAGCAGGGTCGAATCCGGCCTTCTCCGGAATCCAGGTCCTGGTGCTGTCGCCGAGGATCCAGTCCTTTACGAACCCGGGATTGTGCTGCAGGGCCAGGAGGCCGATCGGCTGGAATGTGCCCGAATCCACCAGGGCCTCCGTTGCGGGGCCGCTGACGCTGATGATGCCCATCAGGGCTCCGGCTGCGACGGCCGGCCGCTTGGCCACCGAGGCCACGACCAGGCCGAGCGGTGCGAAGGCGAGGAAGTAGACGACGGATGCGGCAGCGGTCTGCCATAGGGTCGACCAGTTGTCGGCGACGTAGTCGCCGAATCCGCCCCGGCTCACCCAGGCCCTGCCGATGAACAGCACCACATGGGGGAGCCAGAGGAAGCCGAGCACCAGGATGGCCATCGAAGCGGCCCGCCCTGCGAGGTAGTCCACGGTGGTCAGTGGGCGGGAGGCATACACCTGCAGCGTCCCGTGGAGCCGATCGGGGACGAGCAATTCGGCAGCCGACAGCGCAATGAACACAAGTGCCACGGCCCCGGTGAGATCGAAGTAGTAGGCGTGGCCGAACATGTCGGCCGAGACGACCTCCAACTCGCCGGCGATCACTCCGAATGCGATGAAGAACGCCGCCGGGAGCAGTGCGATCGACAAGAGCATGATGGGCAGCACCTTGCGGCGCGCCCTTCGCCGGATCCCGAGGACCCTCCGCAACCCGTCGCGCAGCAGAGCGCTCACTGCCCCCGCCCGCCCCAGGCGTTCTCCCTCGTGTTTCTGATAGCCCAGGTCGAAGACGACTCCCTCAGCCATCGGAGGCCTCCTCTCCGGTTGAGAGGAACACGTCCTCGAGAGTGGTCTTCTTGGCGCCGAGGCGCTTGACCCCGGCATCGGCTTCGACGAGGGCGTCGCGCACCAGGTCGAAGGCGTCGCCCTGTTCCCACCTGACGGTGAGCGTGGGGCCCTCGACGGTCACCGTTGCGCCCGCTGCTTCCACGAGTTTGGCGACAGTCCCTGCGTCGCCGAGCACCTCGACCTCGACCTCGTCGGGGGTCGAGAGATCAGTGAGCGGTCCGGTCCGCAACACTTTGCCGCCGTCGAGCATGACGATCCACTCGCAGGTGCGTTCGATGTCGGTGAGCACATGGGATGAGACAACGGCGTTGATGCCGAACTCATCGAGGCGGGTGATCAGATCGAGCATCTCCTCGCGGCCTTCCGGATCGAGGCCGGCCGTCGGCTCATCGAGCAGCACGAGCAGCGGGTCGTGGACGATCGCCTGGGCCAATTTGGCTCGCTGCAGCATTCCGGTGCTGAACTCGCCCATCTTGCGGAAGCGTTCCTCGTGGAGGCCGACGATGCCGAGGACGTCACTCGCTCGCTGCCTGGCGGCCCTCACTGGGAGTCCTCCCAGTTCTGCCGCGTACCCGATGAAGTCTGCAGCCGACTGGTCGGGCGGCAGACAGGCTCCCTCGGGCATCCAGCCGACCTGGGACCTGATGCCGAGCATGTCGCGATCGAGTGGTATCCCGAAGACCGAGATGGTGCCGGTCTGGGAAGGGAGGACTCCGAGCAGCAGTTTGAGGAGGGTGGTCTTGCCAGCGCCGTTGGCACCGACCAGACCGATTCGGCCATCGGGGATCTGAATGCTGACGCCGTCGAGCGCCACGATCGGGCCGTACGCAAAGCGCAACCCTGTGGTCTCGATCAGAGGTGCGTCCATTCCGGGAACGCTAGCCGCCGCGGGGTGGTCGCACCCGGTCTCGTGCCCTGCGTGCCCACTCCGCCATGCGGCCTTCGAACACCCCACGGGAGCCGGCTGTGTGCTGCGGTGTGGGTTGCGGCTCGGGCTGAGCGGCATGCTGCTCCGTTCCCGATTGGGCGATGAGCCGATCGCGTTCGGCCCGCAACTCGGCCAGCCGCTCCCTCAGGAACAGAGCCTCGGTCTCCGCCTTCGCTGCGCGTTCCCTGGCGTCGCCGAGCGCCCTGCCTGCTTCATGCAGATTCCCCAGCTGGTCCATCAGCCTGTCCCAGGCGTCCCTGGGCACCAGCATGGCCGAGCCGTCTTCCGTCGGGCCCGTGGCCCGCTGCCCCGTCGGCACGCTCTTGGCTCGCGGAGCGGCAGCGCGTTGTGCAGCCATCGCCGCAACCGAATCGGGATCGACCATCCAGCGGTGGGGGGTGGTGGCGGTGTCCTTGATGGCGTCGACCCTGCCGTCTCTGGCCCACCTCCGCAGCGTGCCGACCGACACTCCGAACCGATCCGATGCCTCCGTCAGGGTGGTGCGTCGGCGTACCGGCGCCCCCGACGACGGCGAAACCACGG
>JABMPV010000480.1 GCA_013202595.1 bacterium | reverse complement strand
CTCCGAGACTGTTCTCGGCGACGCATCAGTACCTCGACGACAACCCGACCGACACCGACACCAACGTCTACCAGGTGACGGTGTGGACGTTCGACGACGACACCGGCGAAGGCACGGCGAACCACACGGTTCGAGTCGACAACGTGACCCCTGATCTCGTGTTCGACCTGACGCCCAAGGACGCCGACCTCGATGGCATCTGGGACGGTTTGCCACGCCAACCCGAGAACGAGGTCATCAGGCTCACCGGTTCCTTCTTCGACGAGGGAACGCGTGACGCCTGGGTCATCGACATCGATTGGGGCGACGACAACGAGACCTCGCTGGACACCGTCGAGATGACACTCGGCGCCGTCACGTCCGAGCCGGGCGATGGAGCGCTGATCAGCGCCGGCGTCGAGGACGTGATCGTCGACGGTGAGGTGATCGGCGTCGAGTGGTCGTTCGTGATCGACCATCAGTATCGCGACGACAACCCGACGATCTCGGTGTTCGACATCTACACGGTGACGGTGACCGTCACCGACGACGACACCGAGTTCGATGTAGAGAGCGACGACGTCCGCATCGACAACGTCCTGCCGACCATCGATGCGGGCACCGATCACTTCGTCTTCGAAGACGATCTGATGTCGCTGAATCTCGCGGTGTTCGGCGATCGCGGCACCGAGGACACACACACTGCCGGCATCGACTGGGGTGACTACTCCGAGGTGGACGTGGTAACGGTGACCGAGTTCGACGGCGCCCTCGGCGATCCCGCCGGTGCCGACGGCACGCTGGACGCCTCACACCGCTATCGCGAGCCCGGCATCTACCAGGCCACGGTGTGCATCGTCGATGACGACGAGCCGCACAATCCGGTCTGTGACACCTTCACGGTCACCGTGGTGAACTCGTTCCTCAAGTTCGCGGGGTTCGGCAACGTCTACAGCGCCGAAGTCGGCAAGGGCGCCGACGTCTTCGGGTCGATCGGCGGCAACGACGATGTCAAGCTGCAGTCCGACGTGTCGGTGACCGGCGACGTCGTCAGCGTCCATGGCGACGTGGACATGAAGGACCGGGACGCCATCGGCGGACGGATCGTCGCCGGACACGACGTGGACGTCGACAAGAACTCGTCCGTCGCCGGAACCGTCGACGCCGACCGCCATGCCGATGTCGACGCCTCCTCGACGACCGGTCCCGTCACCATCGGGCCCATCGCCTACGATTTCCCGGAGATCCGTTGGGTCGACCTGGACTTCACGGGCGGGACGAACGACCTCAAGACCACCGGTACCACGACTCTGCCCGCAGGCACCTACGGCGATATCGAGGTCTACAAGGGCACCCTGGTACTGGGTCCGGGCGTCTACCGCTTCGAGTCGCTGAAGACGAAGAAGGGCACCGGTATCGACCTGGCGCTCGATACCGGTGAGACCATTGTCATCGAGGTCGCCGGCGACGTGCACTTCTACGACGAGAGCGACGTGCGCATCACCGGTACGGCCGGGCCGTCCGACGTCCTTGTGCTCGTCGGTGACGGGAAGATCGACCTCGGTGCCCGCGGGTCGTACGTCGGCACGTTTATCTCCGACGGCCATGAGGCGAAGCTCGGCAAGGGCGGGTCGCTGGTCGGTGCCCTGTACGGGCGGTCGGTGAAGATCGGCGACGGCACCACGACAACTGCCGATCCGGCGATGCAGCTGTTCGCCGACCATCGCCTGACGCTCCAGGCGGTCGACACCGTGCTGATCACGGTCGACGCCGGACTCGACCAGTTCGTGTTCGAGGACACGCCGATCGATCTCGATCCAGCCGTGTTCTGGAACCGTGATGAACCGGTCGATCACTCGGCCACGATCGACTGGGGCGACGGCACGACGCCCGACCTCGTGACGGTCACCCCGCTCGAGCTCGCCTACAACGAGCCCGACGGCCAAATCGATGGGAGCCACGTGTACGTGGAGCCCGGTGAGTACGTGGTCAGCGTCTGCGTCTTCAGCGGAACCGAACCCGCCTGCCAGCTCGACACGTTCGTCGTGACGGTGGTCCCCGGATTCACCTGGTTCGCCACCTTCGCCGATTACGGCCACACCCATATCGACAAGGGCGCAGCAATCGCCGGCTCGGTCGGGGGCAACAACCATGTGCGCCTCCAGGACGATTCGTCGGTGTCGGGTGATGTCGTCAGCCTCGAAGACGACGTCGACCTGCACGGCGGAGCGAGCGTGACCGGAGACGTGATCGCAGGGCGCGACGCCGACATCCACGCCGATGCGACGATCGGGGGCGACCTCGACGCAGCTCGCAAGGCGAAGGTGGACGGCACGATCGCCGGAACAGTGATCGTCGGTGATGGCGCTGCCGCCTACCCGGGTGTGCGCTGGGCGGATATCGAGTTCGCCGGCGGTGAACTCGATCTGAAGACCACCGGCACGACGGTCCTGCAGCCCGATATCTACGGCGACGTCCGTGTGGACGGCGGCACCCTGGTGGTGAGCGGCGGGATCTACCGGTTCCGATCGCTGCGGGCCGATGCGAACACCGTGATCGAGATCCACCTGGCGGCCGGTGAGACCATCGTCTTCCAGGTCGAGCGTGACGTCGACCTCGGCAAGGGCGTCGAGATGCGCATTGTCGGTTCGGGGTCCCCCGACGACGTGCTCGTCCTCGTCGCCGAGTCGAAGGTCGATCTGGGAGAGAACGGCACGTATGTGGGCACCTTCGTGGCCGACGACGGAGATGCGCGGCTCGGGAGGAAGGCGACGCTCGTCGGAGCGCTGTACGGCAGGGGAGTGCACATCGACGACGGAGCGACGCTCACCCTCGATCCGGCCACCTGGCTGTACGCATCGCAGTCCATCCCCAACCAGTACGACACCCGCAACGAGAGCGGGGGCGCATCGGGGCCACAGCCCTCCTGAGCCCACCGTTTGTGCACCGTGTGACCCCGGCAGGCCAGGGGTCACACGGCTATATGAGTAACGGACCGATCTCTGAACCTCCCCGGGTCTGGTAGAGGCTCTATGTCTTGAGTACTGGGGTGTTCTGAAGGTAGTAGGTCTCCTCCTGTTCGGTGGGGGTGGTGGTGGCCATGAGCCGCCGGTGGTTCCACCAGTCGACCCAGAGCAGGGTCTCGAGCTCGAGGTCCTCGACGCCGCCCCAGGGTCCGAGGTTCGAGACCGTCAACGGTCTCTACAAGACTGAACTGATCCGAGGCCCCGACCAAGGCCCGTGGAAGACGATCGATCAGCTCGAGCTGGCCACCCTGGGATGGGTGCACTGGTGGAACACCGAACGTCTACACGGCTACTGCGGAGATATCCCACCCGCCGAATATGAGGAGGCCAACTACGCTCAACTCGCCCCCACGGGCAGATAGGAAACCAAACGAAACGGTCTCCATCAAACCCAGGATGCTTCTATGTTTGTCAAGCGATCAGCAGCGGCGGGTTGGCTGTGAGCGTCCGGTGTATCTGCCGGGTGACGTAACGTTTCAGGCATCGGGTGATCTCCCGCTTGGTTCGCCCTTCGGCGGTGCGGCGCTGGACGTAGGCACGGGTGGCGGGGTCCATGCGCATTCGGGTGAGCGCGATGGTGTTGATGGCCCGGTTCAGTTGCCGGTCGCCGCCGCGGTTCAGGCGGTGCCGGGTGGTGTTGCCTGATGATGCCGGGATCGGGCAGGTGCCAGCGATCTGGGCCAGCGCGGCCTGAGAGCGGACGCGGCCTGGGTGGGACCAGACCGTTATGATGACCGCGGCGGTGACGGCGCCGACGCCGGTCATGTCCAGCAGCACCGGAGCATGGTCTCTGACCAGCTTCGTGACCTGCTCGCGGTTGCTTTTTAGGTCGGCGTCGAGGTGGATCACTCGCTTGGCGTGACGGACGGCGTCGGCTCTGGCGACGAACAGACTGAGGGGTTCTTCGCGTCGACGCCACGCAGCGACGGACCTGATTTGTGTCAGCGTGAGTGCCCTGCGGGCATCGAGGCCCAAGTCGTGGGTGCGCAACAACGCGGTCAGCGCGTTGATCGACCTCAACCGGTCGGCGTTCATCTGCTCTCGGGCGACAGTCAGGACCTTCAAGGCGGCCTGGAGCTCGCCAGCGCGTCGGTCTCGGAGGCGCTGGACGTCCATCACCAGGGTCGACCGGGCTGCGACGATCGCGTCCAGGGTGTCGGTTTTGCCGGTGCCGCGCAGCCGTTTGACTGATGGGGCCGGGGCCTCGACGACCCGGTATCCGGTCTCGGACAGGAGGTCGGCCATCACGGCTCCGTAGGAGCCGGTGCCCTCGGCAGAGATGAGCACCCCGTCGATGTCACCGCCGGTGCGGCGCCCGAGCCAGGCGACAGCCCGGTTCAGACCAGCAGTTGTGGTCGGGAACGTCTCCGTTCCCAGCTCCTTGCCCGATGGCGATTCGAGCAGGGCGTAGGTGTGGGTCGCGGCGTGCGTGTCGACGCCGACAACGAATCGATAGTTATCTGCAACGATGGACAATGCGATGTCTCCTTGTAGCGAGCGGACGTCGTGGCCGGCGTCGGCCCGGGAGAAGTCACTACGAGACATGCCTGTAAGGGGTCACAACCCAGCGGGTTGGACAAGCTTCTGATCAAGCCATCGTGGTGGGCCGGGACGGCGCCGGCCCTCCCGACCCGACGGACAGATCCCGGGCAAGGCACCCCGCGAAGGGGCCAGGCGATTCACGAGTCACGTCAGGCCAGAAGAACCGGCACCATCCTGCCAGCCAGCCCCAGGCCAGCCACCACGAACACTTACAGGCGGTTCAGGGAGCCGACGGCGGATAGATCAGACCCTTCGTGGAGAATCAGGCCCTGGGGCCGCGCAGTGTCACGCGATTGCTCGACCCACTGCCCGGGCTGGCTCCCCTACCGCACTCCGCGGGGCAACAGCAAGATGGGAACACGCCTCCCATGAGCCATGGGCAAGGTCGCCATTCGCGATCTGTTTGGGGTGACTGACCCCGCACGCTCTATCCGGAGAATCGGGCGGCGAACTCGTCGACCTGGTGGGGGAGGCCGCTGCCGATGGCCTGTTTGACGACGCCCCAGAACAACGTAGCGAGCATGCCGACGGCCCTCGCCTCGAGGGTGACTGTCAGTTGGGTGATGCCGTCTTCGGTCGTCTCGAGGTCGGTTGTCAGCGTTCCCCGCAACTCTGGAGACTTGAGCGTCAGCGACATCCGCTCCCCGACGAGCAGTTCCTCGGTGCGGGCGGTGCCTTCCCACTGCCGACCGGCGGCGTCGGCACTCCAGCGGTACCCGGCGAGATTGCCGTCATCATCGTGCCGCTCATCCCAAACCTTGGTGACGGGGCCGATGTGGGCCCACGTGTCTGCGGTCTGCAGCGCCGACCAGATGTCTGGAATATCGGCATTGACGGCGGCCGTGTGGCTGAAGGTGTCTCCGGGCATTCCGGCGAGCGTAGCGGTCTCGCCTGGCGGGTGGCAGAGGCACCGCTGAGGCCGTACATTGCTCGTCGTGGGAAGACCGACCATCAGGG
>JABMPV010000479.1 GCA_013202595.1 bacterium | reverse complement strand
TCGGCGGGGTCGGCCGCCGACCCCGCCGATCGTTGGCTGGAGGCGGGCGTGGGAGTCGATGCCCACGCCCGCTACTCCCTAGATCTCGAAGCCGTTGGCCGCGATCGGTGTGGTCATCGCCATGTCCGGTGGGCCCGCCATCAGCGACATGAGTGCCGGCATGGCGGCCTTCATCGCGTCGGCGTCTCCATGACGCTGCGCCGCCTCCATGCTCGACATGAGGGCGAAGAACCAGTACGTGTCGCCGTCTCCCTTGTGATACGAGTACGACTCGACGCCGTCCACGGTCTCGCTGGCGGTGACGATCGCAGTGAGCGCCGCGTCCATCTCGTCGCCCTTGCCCTCGGCACAGGTGAACTTCGCGAACACAGAAACCTTCGACATCGTTCTCCATCCCTCCTCGTGATGCGCGATCGCGCCATCAGATCCGTCGTATGCTCCCGGAGCCGAAGCATCGGGAGACGGATCGTAGAAGAGTGCCGGTGTTCTCTGCAGCCTTCCCCGGCACAAGCCCGTTCCCGGGCCCGCGCTGTCGGTGTGGTCACCCGCGCGTAGTGTGGGCTCCAGGTTCCTGGTCGGCGACGATTGGCGGTGTCGGGTGAAGATTTGGCTGCAGAAGCACACTGTGGAGGGACGCCTCCCGCTTCTCGACGACACGTACCGGCGCCACGTCGCTGCGGCGCTCGGCGACTCAACCGAGGTCCGGATCGAAGGTCTCCCTCCTGCCACCTATGAGACTCTGCTCCCGGCCTCTCTCGTGCGCTACCCGAGTGTCGAGGCGATGGTCTCCTGGCACTTCGCAGCGCAGGCATTCGTCGCCGAGCAGGCCGGATATGACGCCTACGTCATCGGCGCCAGTACCGATCCCGGCCTGTTCGAGGCTCGGGAGATTGCCTCGATACCGGTGCTCGGTCTCGGGCAGACCGCCTTCTTCTACTGCGCTCGGCATGGATTGCCGTTCGCCATCGTGGGATGCGTGGCCGAATTGTCGGGACTGCTCACGGCAAACATCGATCGGTACGGCCTGGGTCGCTGGCTGGTCGGGTCGGCGTATCTCGAGGACGGTCCTGCCTTGATCCAGAAGGCGCTCCAGGGAGAGCAGGGCGACTTCGTGCGGTCGTTCGAGGAGCGGGCCCGGTCGATGATCGATCGCGGGGCCCGGGTGATCATCCCCGGAGAGGGTCTGCCCAACGAGGCACTGTTCGCCGCCGGTGTGTCGGCTGTCGATGGCACACCGATCCTGGATGCGAATGGATTGCTGCTGAGATCTGCGGTTCACGATGTCGAACTCGTATCTCATGGTGTGGCTCCGGTTCTCGGCGAGAGTGTCGGGCACCAGCAACTGCCACCCGATGAGCGGCAGCGATTGTTCGATCTCTTCGCGCCACGAGCCATTCCACGCACCTGATCCACCGGCTGAGCCCTCGCCCGCCCGGAGTGGCGTTGGTGCCGCTTTCCGGCGGCGTCGTGGCGGCTGTTCCTCGACGAATACAGTGGTCTCCTGGTGGCGATCGAGCATCTGCAGCGCGCTATCCTCCGCCGTCCTATGAGTGACGGGAACGATGGAGTCGGCGTACGATCCGCAGCGAGTCGAAGCTTCCTGGTACGACCGCTGGGAAGAGGCCGGGGTATTCCGGCCTGAGTACCGCGCCGGTGGCGAACCGTTCTGCACAGTCATCCCGCCGCCGAATGTCACAGGGGTCCTCCACATGGGGCACGCGCTCAACCACGCGCTCCAGGATGCACTGACCCGTCGCAAGCGCATGCAGGGATATGCCGCTCTGTGGCTCCCCGGCACAGATCACGCCGGCATCGCCACACAGAACGTGGTCGAGCGGGAACTGCGGGTCGAAGGCCTCACCAGGCACGACCTCGGCCGCGAAGCCTTCATCGAGCGTGTGTGGGCGTGGAAGCGGCAGTCGGGCGGCCGGATCACCGAGCAGATTCGACGCCTTGGGATGTCCACCGACTGGACTCGCGAGCGCTTCACCATGGACGAGGGCCTCACCAGGGCAGTGCGGAAGGTGTTTGCCACGCTCTATGAGGA
>JABMPV010000478.1 GCA_013202595.1 bacterium | reverse complement strand
GGACCTGATGGCCGCCATGCCCGCCTCGGCCACGATGCTCACGCCAATCGCCACTGCGGATGCCGAGAGGATCGGGGGAGTGCCGACGAGGAAGCCATCGATCGACGTGGCAGGCCGGAAGTCCGGGGCGAAGGCGAACTGCTCGGCATGGGCGAACCAACCCTGGATGGGCGGAAGTAGTTCATCCTGGAGTTCGCCGCGAACGAACATGAAGGCAGGTGCCCCGGGTCCGCCGTTGAGGTACTTGTAGGTGCACCCGACGGCGAGATCGGCGCTGCAGCCGGCGAGATCGGCGCTGCAGCCAGCGAGATCGGCGCCGTGGCCGCTGAGATCGATCGGCACCGAACCCACGGCGTGGCTGAGATCCCACAGCGTCAGAGCGCCCGAGTCGTGGGCCACCGCATTGATCGCGGCCATGTCGGCGATCGCTCCACTGCGGTAGTCCACGTGGGAGAAGGAGACCAGTGCGACGTCGTCGTCGAGGGCGGCCGTCACATCGGCGAGGTCGAGGGTGCCATCGCGTTGGCGATCGACCAGCATGATCGTCATGCCGCGCTCGCGGGCGAGGCCGCCGAGGACGTAGCGGTCGGTGGGAAAGTTGCCGCTGTCGGTGACGATCACGGAGCGGCCCGGAATGGCAGAGAGTGCGGCACCCGCCAGGCGATACAGATTGACCGATGTCGAGTCGGCGAGGCTCACCTCACCGGTGGCCGCTCCGATGAGCGGGGCGATCGAGGAGCCGACCCTCTGTGACAGGTCGATCCAATGCTCCCAGGATTGGACGAGGCCTTCGCCCCATTCCACGTCCACCACGCGCTGCAACTCTTCCCGGGCAGCCAGAGGGAGTCGGCCGAGCGAGTTGCCGTCCATGTAGATGGTCTCGTCGGCGATCAGAAAGCGGCTGCGGAACGGCCCGAGTGGGTCCGCCGCGTCGCTGAGCGCCGCCTCGGCCCGGGAGAGCGAAGTCACTGGTCCAGGCAGTTGTAGAGAGCGTCCGTCAGCGCGCTCGCCCTGGTGGTTCCCGTCGCATTGGGGAAGATGATCTGGTTCATCACGTAGGCGAACGAGACCCGGTTGACGGGATCTGCGAAGGCGAGGGACCCGCCGAGACCACCGTGACCGAACGACTCGTCTGTTCCACCGAAGCTGACGAACGATGTCGGACGCATGAACCCGAGGCCGAAGCGTGTCTCCCACAACAGGACCAGATCCGGCCCGCGTACCCGCTCCCTCGTGAACTCACCGAGCGTGCTCTCCGAGACGATGCGTGATCCGTTGCGCCGTCCTCCCCTGGCCAGGGCGTCATACATGGCCGCAAGACCTTGCGCCGACGCGATGCCGCCCCCGGAGGGGAACTCGAAGGACCAGATCTCCTTCCGGTTGAAGCCGTCGGCCAGGGCGCTGATGCCGGTCTCGCCGACCAGGTGGGCCCTGCCCGTCAGGGTCTCAGGGGTGAAGAGGGAGAGATAGGCGGCCACCGTCGGGTCGGTCACCTCCGGCGCATCACGTAGGAAGGCGACCCTGTCGCCGTGCTCGGGGGGAAGCCCGATCCACACGTCGGCCCCCAGAGGATCTGCGACCAGCGAGCGGAAATTGGCTCCGAGCGTCCGGCCGGTCGCCCTTCTCACCACCTCGCCGAGGATGAGGCCCATGGACGCGCCGTGGTAGCCGTGAGACGTGCCCGGCTCCCAGGCCGGCTCTGCGGTCTCAAACGATGCTGCAACGGAGTCGAGATCGAGCCACCACGATGGGTCGCTCACGACCGAGGCGTACCCCGGGAAGTCGATGACGCCCGATCGGTGGGTCAGAAGGTGCTCGATGGTGATCCCGGACTTCCCGTTGGCGGCGAAGCCGGGCCAGTAGTCGGAGACCGTGCGGGTGACATCGATAGCGCCGGCCTCCGCCAGGGCGGCCAGGGTCAGGGCGGTCGGCCCCTTGGTCGTCGAGAAGACCCCCACGAGGGTGTCGCGCGACCAGCGGACACCCGGACGTGCCTCGCCGCCCCAGAGATCGACGACTCGCCTTCCGTCGACGTAGGCGCAGGCCGCGGCGCCTACGTCGCCGCGTTCGGTGAAGTTCTCTTCGAAAGCCGAGCGAACGGCCTCAAAGCCTGGTTCGACGACTCCGTGTGAGATCGTCACCGGCGGGTGCCAACGGCGGTGCGAAGCGTGTCGACGAGGTCGAGGCGCTCCCAGGAGAAAGTTCCCGGTCCGGCCGCCCCGGCCTCGCGGCCGAAGTGGCCATAGCTGGCGGTGGGCAGGTAGATGGGCCGGCTCAGCCCGAGGTGGTCGATGATCCCGCTCGGTGTCAGCGGGAACACCTCGCGCACTGCCGTCTCGATGAAGCCTTCGTCGGCCTGGGCCGTGCCCCGGCAGTCGACTGTGACTGCTGTTGGCTCGGGCAATCCGATGGCGTAGGAGAGCCGAACCTCGCACTCGTGGGCGAGTTCTGCCGCCACGACGTGCTTGGCGACGTATCTGGCCATGTATGAGGCCGAGCGGTCGACCTTCGACGGATCCTTTCCGGAGAAGGCGCCGCCTCCGTGCCCGCCGCGTCCGCCATACGTGTCGACGATGATCTTGCGGCCGGTGAGGCCCGCG
>JABMPV010000477.1 GCA_013202595.1 bacterium | reverse complement strand
CGTGAACGCGGCAAACGTTTGTGGTCGGGGCACTAGCCATAGCTCACGTCTTCGTGTGGAAGTGCACGGTTCACGGTCATGTCGATTCTGCAACGAGTTCCATGGTCAGCCCCTCGATCGCCGGGGCGATCCGGGTGACAGGCTGGTGGTCGACGGCATCGGGCCGGCGCTCGTAGTCGATCAGACCGAGGTACACCGACAGCGAATTCCGTTTGCCCTTCGGGACCCCCGAGAGGGATGCTGAGGGTGAGCCGTCCTCATCCAGGAATCGGCGATACCCCGGGCGTCCACGATCTCGTCAATCACAAGTGCCTCGTCATCATCGAGCAGGTCGGCAAGGACTCGCTGCTCATGGGAGGACCAAGCGAGGACTCGGCGGTCTCCCTCAACGCTCCGGTCGAAGAGCGACTCTGCGACGTGATGGGTATTCGAGGCGCATCATCGAGGGGAGCGGCCGGGTGGAGATCCCTTTCGAGGATGTGCTGGGTGTAGGACCCAATATCGATCAGGGCTCCCGTTTGGCAGCCCTGATCGATATTTCTTCCGCTTGCTGTCGTGCGAGAGTTATCCCGCTAGCGCATCCAGACCAGCCTGGAGCAAGGCCTTGGTATAGGACGGGTTGTGGACACCCAGGCTCTTGTCCTCATGAGCGACGTAGATCCAGTTCCAGAGGGCAGCAGCCTCCGCTGCGGGATAGGCGCCCACGACCGGCTCACTACCTTCAATCACCAAGCCGTCGACGACGACCTCTTCAGTCAACATGCCGGCGGCGACGAGAGCCGCTTGGAGCTCAGCGACCATTCCCTGGACCTCGGTCTGCAGCCCGTTGATATCGAAGTTCTCAGCATCGGCATGGCACGCCAGGCAGCTGTCGGTGCTCGGTTCAAAGGTGTGGCTTGCGCCTTCACCCAAGTGGCAACTCACGCAGGTGTCTTCCACCATCGAGGCGTGCGCTGCAACATTGCCCGAGACGTCACCGGCGCCGCCCAGACCGAGGAGCATCGAGCTCTGCGGCCCGTGGTGTGGGCCCCAGTGGGTGCTGGTGACCTCGATCATGCCATCAACTGCTTCGGCTATCGCACGACGCGGTTGGTGGCAGGTGGCACACAGGTTGCCTTCGCCGCCGTCAAAGGTCTCCCCTTCGAAGGCATAGAGGACTACCGGGTCGACGGTCGACAATGCCCAATCGGCGCCGGTGTAGCTGGTGTGAATCTCGTGGCAGGTGCGGCAATCCTGGCGGGTCGGGTTGGGGTCTCCAGCCTCGACCTCTTCTGGAGTGAGTCCTGCTGCAACCATGGTGCTGAAGGCTCCGCCGGAGTGACATCCGGCACAGCTAGCGCTGCCGCCACGCACGTAGGCCTCACCAGTTCCGTGCAGCGAGTCTGCCCACGCGGTCGTCTTGCCGGCGATCAGCGTCGTGTCGTCGTGGCACTCCGTACAGCCCAAGTCGGCCCCAGCCAGCGCTGTGCCGTCGGCACCGGCAGCACCGGCAGCACCGGCTTCACCGGCAGGACCGGCTTCACCGACAGCGCCAACAGCACCGTCGGCACCGGCAGGACCGGCAGGACCGGCAGGACCGGTTTCACCGGCGTCGGTCGAACAGGCTGCCAGGATCATCACTCCCGCCAGAACGAGAGTTCCGAATCTTCGGTGCATTTGTCTCCTCCTCGCACGTCATCGTCAAGATTCTCGGGTCATACTGACGACACTCCAGCGGCCTCAATAGAGTCTTTCGACTCTCTGTCGGAAACCGAGAAAAGGGATCTACCTGCGGGCTTCTGCATGTTCCGATTGGCTGCCCGCGGCGCAGGGGTGAGACGGCTCGCCGTCTCGGGTCTCGTCCACTGAGGAATGAACCGTGAGCGTTGCTGACCCCGTCGACTTCGGCCAGTTCATTCAGGGGGTTGGACCGCTTTCAGGTACGGCAGCGATCGACAACCCTCAGTAGGACCTGACCAGGAAGACGTTGTCGACACCACACCGACGAATGGGCTTGATAGGACGGCTTCCACACCTCAAACTGCCTGTTCAGAGGGCTGAGTAGGTACCCGATCGGTGCGGCATACCAGCTCTTCGAGCGCTATGGCACCCGACATCGGGCCTGCAGCCCCTCTGCCGCCATTGGAGCAGGACCCACCCTTCAACCGCCGACATGGCCGCCACCGGGGCGGATCCAGGTACGGTGTCGGAAGGCGAGGTCAGGGCATGGCTCTCCTGGAATCCCCAGACAACCCGGCCGAGCGGTGACAGATGCACTGCCCAACCCGCACAACCGAGGGCCACAAGTCAGCCCGGACCCCGACTCCCGTTGCCTGTCCGTCGGGTAGATTCGGCGGTGGTCCGGAGAAGCAGGAGACGATGGCGACCCCAGCGCGTGTCGAAGACCTTGGCCCAATACGGAAACGCCCTAAACGAATTCCCGAGGGGCCTGCTGCTCAAGCAGGCGAGGATCTTCCTCTCCCAACTCCGCCGCCTCTACGGCACGCTGGGGCTCCTGCGCATGATGGTTCCCATCATGCGTCAACGCCGACGGATACAGAAGACCCATCGCGGCCCGGTGGCGAAGCTGCGGCAGGACTGGGGATCGGGAGCCGTCAACGAGGCGCTCACCATGACCGCCCTGTTCAACACTCTCCCTCCCGTCGAGGGACGGGAGGGAGCCTATGAGGTACTGAAGGGCATCTTCCAGGAGGTCGCCCCGCACAGCATGAAGGGTCTCTATCAGTCCGACGACCTCGCCCACTGCGATGGTGATCGGTTCGCCAACTTCAAGGCGTTCCACAAGGCGATGTTTGACGCCAGCCACCACCTGTTCCCCAACACCCAGACCGACGAAGGCGACCTGTTCACCAGCACCGTCACCCAGTGCGCCAACGTGGAGGTCTTCACTGTGCTTGAGGTGCCCGAGCTCGGAAGACTCGGCTGCGATCACGATCTCGCCGGCTACCCCGCCATCGCCGATCGGCACGACTTCGAGTTCCGCCGTCCCTGCACGATCGCCAAGGGTGCCGACGCTTGTGAGTTCCGGTTCTATCGCAAGGGCACGGCGCCGGACACCGAGGTGATCGACGGCGTCTCGGTCCCTTGGGACGACTCCCTCAATCGTTGACTGGCGCTCTCGGGCCGGGATCTAGTGCTGTAGCTGGCAACGTTTGGGGGGTTGGTCCGCGGTTTTCTGTTTCGGGTCGCGCATACTCGGTGTCGATGTGTCTTCGGCGGGAGGGCTAGTGGCTGAGCGTGTTCGGGT
>JABMPV010000476.1 GCA_013202595.1 bacterium | reverse complement strand
GGTCACACCACGGCGGGTAGAGGCTTCGATACCGGGGCCCAGTGACACCACGAGCACCCAGAGCCCGATGATCAGGATCAGGAGGGCTCCCTGCCAGGGGAGGAAGAACCACGGCGTCGCGACCGCGACCATCCCGACGAGACTGCTGATCGGGTGCATCGTCCTGCCGTTCATTTTGAGCGATCGAATCTCCCCGACCGGCACCTCGACCTTTCGTTGGCCGATTGGGATGATGCCGAGCAGCGTGCGTGGGATTTGCCACGTCATCACGCCCCCGAAGACGGCGACCCGGGCGCGGAGGTACCTGGTCAGATTGTGCATCGGCACCGTCATCTCGGGCAGCGAGTCCGCTGCGATGTCGATGTCACCCGACTCCATTGCCGGTCCCTTCAGTCGGACTGCCGCTCATCGAAGCAGCCGCTCACGAGGATTGGAAGAGTCGAATTGCCCCTCAGGTCGAGGGTCTGACCCACGCTGAATAGAGGCGGCCGACGACGAGATCGCTAGGAGATGCGGACGATCGGGCCTTCGGTGAAGGGATCGGCGAGGTCGATGCCGAACGCTGAGTAGACCGACGGCGGTACCGAAATGTCGGCGAGGTACAACTCGCCGACTACTTCAGGCGTCTCGTAGAGACCCTGCTTCGGGAGGGCGAGCGTCATGGTGGCGTCGGCCTCGACCGTGGGGCTTCCCGGCTTCCCTGTGGTGAGGTCGAGACCGCTCGGTGTGTCGAGCGCCAGAACTCGCGAGTCCTGGTCGTTGACCCACTCGATGAGTTCGGCAGCGCGCCCTCGCGGGTCGCCATCGATCGAGTACCCGATGACGGCGTCGAGGACGAGGCCGGCAGGGGCAGGTGAGGCTGCGATCTCCACGCCCATACGGCGCAGGGTCGCCAATTGTCGGGACGGAACCGGTGTGGGGTCGTCCTTGACCAGGGTCACAGATACCGGGATACCCCGATTGGCCAGGTGGCGGGCGGCCGCCATCCCGCCTCCGCCGTTTCCCCCCGGGCCTGCCAGGACCGTGACCGACGCAGGCTTGAACCGGGCGATCGCCAGCAGTGCGAGATTGCGGCCCGCGTTCTCCATCATCTGGAGCAATTCGATCCCCAGGTCGTCGACCATGATGCGGTCGACCTCGCGCATCTGCGTGGGGGTGATCGCCGGTGGCCTGGAGCCTGCCTCTGGCGGAGTGGTCATCGCGGCTGATCGAGGTGATCGCGCAGCACGTCGGGAAGATTGCGCCCCGAGCGCTGATATCCCACCCTCGAATCGGGTCCCGGTGCGCCCGACATGCGGGCCTCCGTCTCGCCGAGGAGTCGGCGGAGTCGGGAGACCTGGCGCTGCAGGCGATCGACCTCATCTCGCAGTGACAGGATCTGACGCACGCCCTCGAGATTGACGCCGTCGGCGGTCAACTCCTGGATCAACCCGAGGCGCTCGAGGTCGGCGTCGCTGTAGCGGCGGGTCCCGCCGGGGGTGCGATACGGCTCCAACAGGCCCCTGCGCTCATAGATGCGCAGGGTCTGGGGATGCATGCCCGACAGCTCGGCGGCCACCGAGATGATGTAGACGGCGCTGGCTCTCTCTTCGGTCACTGCTCACACCCCCAGATGGGATCGTGGATTGTGATCGGCCTCGGTCTCCCGCAGCCGTCCGAGCAGATCACGCTGCTCATCTGTCAGTTCGGCCGGCACCTCGACCTCCAACTTGACCAGGAGATCTCCCACCTTGGATCCGGCCTCGATGCCCTTGCCACTGGCGCGAAGCGTCGTGCCCGGTCTGGTTCCGGCAGGCACCTTGAGGGTGACCTGGCCGTCGAGCGTCGGCACCGTCACGGATGCGCCGAGGGCGGCCTCGGTGAACGTGATCGGGACGGTCACCTCGAGATGGCGGGTGCCCTTGCGCCCGAACACGGGGTGGCTGCCTGCACGGACCGTCACATAGAGATCGCCCGGCGACCCGCCAGACACTCCGGCGCTCCCTTTGCCACGTACCCGCACCCGGGCGCCGTCGGTGATGCCGGCCGGGATCTTGACGGTGACGTCCTTGCCTCCCGATGGGCCGGGAACGCTGAGGCGGCGGGTTGCCCCTGCGATCGCCTCATGGAAGGTCAGCGATACCTCGGCGTCGAGATCGGCCCCCTTCCTGGGACCACGGGTTCCGCCTCTGGCACCTCCGAAGAGGTCCGAGAGGCCGCCGAACATGCCGCCATCACTCCCGAGGAGGTCCCCGAGATCTCCGAGATCCTCCATTCGCACATACTGGGCGCCGCCAGGGCCGCCTGCGTAGGCATGACGGCCGACCGAGTCCCGGGCCTCGTCATACTCGCGTCTCTCGTCGAGATCGGAGAGGGTGGCGTACGCCTCGGATACCTCCTTGAACCTGGTGTCCGAGTCGGTGTCGTGGGGATTGGTGTCCGGATGGTGCTTCCGGGCCAGGGCGCGATAGGCGCGGCGGATCTCCTTCTGGGTGGCCGTTCGCTCCACGCCGAGGATGGCGTAGTAGTCCTTTTCGAGCCACTCGCGACGCATGCCGCTCAGCCTTCCTGCTCTGGAGTCTCCGCCGGGGCGACGAGCACCATCGTCGGCCGAAGCACTCTGCCCTTCATCACATAGCCCGTGCGGAACACGCGATCGACGATGAGGTCATCGCCGGTCACTCCGCCCACCGCTTCATGGATGTTGGGGTCGAAGGGCTCGCCCTGGCCCGTCATCCGTTCGACTCCCTCGCTCACCAGCACCTCCATCAACTGTTGGAACGTGCTGTTCATCCCGTTGAGGAGATTCTGCTCGTTCTCGGTGACGGCGTCCTGGCCCAGCGCCTGCTCGAAGGAATCGAGGACGGGGAGCAGTGCCACCACGAGGCGCTGAGCCGAGCGTTCGACGATTTCGTCCCGATCGCGGATCGTCCGCTTCCTGAAGTTCTCGAAGTCGGCTCCGAGGCGCTGGAGATCGTCGAGATAGGAGTCGGCCGAGGCCCTGGCGACGCCGAGGGCGTCGACCAGAGCCACGATGGCCTGCTCTGGGTCATCGGGGAGGTCTATGACCCCGGGCGTCTCGAGGACATCTCCGTCCTCTACCAGTTCGGCTTCGACAACCTCGAGAGCTTCAGCGACGGCTTCACTCAGCGCATCTTCGGCCGAGGAGTCGTCTGACCGCGCTCCGGTCATCAGGACCCGTCCTCGTCGTCGACGATCTCGGCCTCGACGACGTCGTCGTCGCCCTCGCCACCTTCGTCGCCATCGGCGGCGGTCTCAGCCTGAGCCTGCTCGTACACCTTTTGACCGAGGATCTGAGACGCCTCCATCACATCCTTGGCTGCCGCCGAGAGCGTCTCGGCGTCGGCGTCGGATGCCTTCAGCGTCTCGCGCAGCGAATCCAGTTTGCCCTGAAGGTCAGCGCGTTCGTCATCGCTCAGCTTGTCGCCGTGCTCGGACATGGTCTTCTCTGTGGTGTAGGCGACGTGGTCGGCCTGGTTGCGGGCTTCCGCGGCCGCTCTGCGGGCCGAGTCGTCTTCCGAATGGGTCTCGGCGTCTTCGACCATCTGGGAGATCTCGTTCTTGTCGAGTGCGGTCCCACCGGTGATGGTGATCTGCTGGCTCTTTCCGGTCCCGAGATCCTTGGCCGACACCGAGACGATGCCGTTGGCATCGATGTCGAAGGTGACCTCGATCTGAGGCTCGCCACGACGGGCGGCGCCGATGCCGTCGAGCTTGAAGTTTCCGAGTAACTTGTTGTCGATGAACATTGGGCGCTCGCCTTGCGAGATGCGGATGTCCACGGCGGGTTGGTTATCGG
>JABMPV010000475.1 GCA_013202595.1 bacterium | reverse complement strand
GTATCCGACGTCCGACGTCCGCAACTGGGGACTGACTACTGATGACCGATGACCGATGACTGACGACCGATGACTGACGACCGACCAGGGATGACCCGGCCCGCAGGGCCGTCTACCGCTATCGTCTGGGGCGATGATGTTGGAGCAGTACATCCCGCATTGGCTCTCGTGGCCGGCGAGTTTTCTCGCGATGATCGGCGCCCTGGGCGGTTGCGCACTGATGTTCATGGCTGCGGCCTTCGGCGAGTACACCCCGGCGATCTGGGCTGCGGTGAGTTTCGTCGGCGCAGGAGCCTTCTGGTACCTGGGCGACGTCGCAGCAGGCAACCGCCCGATCTCCTGATCGATGCCAGCTACAGCGCCAGTTCCGCCAGGGTTCGCAGCGTCGCAATGTCGTGCGTCATGACGATCAGCGTGGTCACCCCTGAGTCCCGCCACACGTCGAGACGGTCACGCAGCGCCTCCTTCGACCCCAGCAGAGAGACCTCATCGACCAGCGCGTCGGGGACCGCAGCCAGGGCATCTGCCCTCCTCTTTGCCAGATAGGCCTCCTGGATCTTCTCTGCTGCCTCCTCGAATCCGTACCGGCAGGCGAGGTCGTAGTAGAAGTTGCGCCCCTTGGCGCCCATACCGCCGATGTACTGCGCCAGGAACGGCTTGATACCCCATCGCGCCTGTTCGACATCGTCGGTGAGCACGGCCGGCGCACTGGCCGCCACATCGAAACGCTGCGCCTTCCCCGCCTCACCGCTGGCTGCAAAGCCGGCGTCGAGATTCGGGCGAAACACCCCAGGCGCTCTCTCGGGCGAGTAGAAGACCGGCAGCCAGCCGTCGGCGATCTCTGCGGTCAGAGCGACGTTCCTCGGGCCAATCGCCGCCAGGTAGATGGGGACGTCGTGGCTGGGGTGGAGGGTCAACCGGAGCGCCTTCCCGAGGCCGGTGGCATCGGCGCCGTCATAGGGCAGCCGATAGTGATCGCCCTCATGGATCAGGCGGTCCCGGGCAAGCGCCCTACGGACGATGGAGACGTACTCCCTGGTCTTGCCGAGTGGCTTGCCGTATGGCTCGCCATGCCAGCCTTCCACGACCTGGGGGCCGGACAGGCCGAGTCCGAGCACGAACCGGCCTCCGGTGAGATCGGCCACGGTTGCTGCGGTCATCGCCGTCATGGCCGGGGTACGGGCGGGCATCTGCATGATGCCCGTGGCGAGACGGATGCGCTCGGTCCGGGCCGCATAGAAGGCGAGGGGCGTGACCGCATCGTTGCCGTATGCCTCTGCCGTCCACACCGAGTGGTAGCCGAGGCGGTCGGCCTCCTGCACCAGATCGGTGTGGTCTGTGACGGTGGTTCCGGCCAATCCGAGATTCAAGGCAAGGCGCATGGGCAGGGTCTACCGCTCATCGTCACCGCGGTCAAACGCGCGGTACCGGATCGATCGAGAAGGTGGGCTCGCCCGGATCGGAGCCTGCGGTCCCCCGAAGCACCAACTGGGGTAACATCCCACGCCCATGGCTCGCAGGCGACTGCTCGCAACCGTTGCGTTCCCGTTTGCAGGAACGGTTTTCGTGCTGTCCCAGGTCTTGAGGGCAGCGCATCGCTCTGACCTGCCCTCCTTCCCCAATCAGGACCCATCGGGGACTTTCGGTGACCCGGGGGACCCAAATCTGCGCATCGTCGCAGTCGGGGACTCATCGATCACAGCCCCCGGTGTCGAGGCTCTCGACAACGTCTGGGTGAGGTCCATCGCCATCGCCCTCGCCGCAGAGGGTCGGCATGTCGAAATGCTCGCCCTGGCGATCGGGGGATCCAAGGCCCACGACGTCATCGAGGGCCAGTTGGCCGAGGCACTGCGGCTCGAACCGGACATCGTGCTGGTCTCGGTCGGCGCCAATGACGCCCTCAGAGGGGTGCCGCCGGGCAAGTACCGGCGGCGGCTGACCTACATCGTCGATCGGTTCACCAGCACCGGCGCTCCTGTGGTGATACTCGGCATGGGCGACGCAGGATCGATACCCAGGCTCCCACCGTCAATCCGCCCGCTCTGCTCCTGGCGCAGCAGGGTCTTCAACCAGATCTGCATTGATGTCGCCGTCGCCAATCCCCTGACAGTGAAGGTGTACACCCAGGGCACCCTCGCCAGTGCCTTCTGGGCGGATCTCTCACTGTTCTCCGGAGATCAGTTCCACGCAGGCGATGCCGGACATCAGTTGTTCGCCCGCGAGGCGATGCCGGCCGTCCGGGCCGCTCTTGCCGTGGCAGACGGGAAGGGCCCCCGATCGTCCGGAGCCCTTCGGATGATCGCCACCTGACAGCATCTGGCTCACCGTCCAAACAGCAGGATCATCAACTGCCGAAAGCCGGTCCGCCCGCCTGCCGTCAACCGGCGCCGCGCAGCTTGATGTCGCCAGACACGGTGACCGCCTTGATCCGCCCATCTCCTGATGAAGGGGTATCGCTGCCCACCGGGAACTCGGTCTTCACCTTGCCCGACAGCGTCTGCAGTGAGACATCGAGCCCGCGTCCTGCGGGGATGCCCACCTCGATGTCCCCCGACAGCGTCTTGACATCGAGCGATCGGCCGTCGAGGCGATCGATGTCGACATCACCGGCGGCCGACTTGACGGTCACGTCGTCCGAAGCAATGCCGATCCGCACGTCGCCCGACGCGGTGTTCACCCTGATACTGCCTGCCACCGACCTGGCCGTGACATCCCCCGAAGCGACACTGGCCTCCAGCCGCCCCCCGATCCTTCCCAGGCGGAGATCGCCTGAAGCCGCCTTGAGGATCACATCACCGGCGACCTCGCCGGCCTGAATGTCACCCGACGCCGTGTCGGCAGCGAGGCCGTCGAGTGGGATCTCGGCGCCGAGGTCGCCAGATGTCAGCTTCGCGACGATCTCGGGCGGCTCGCCGGCCTCGACCAGCACCCGTACGGTCGACCAGCGACCCCGCCAGCCGGAGCTCTGATCGGGCTCCACGGCGATGGACCCGCCGCGTCGCTCAACGATGTAGCGCTCCACACTCGATTCGGACCCGGCCAGCCTGATCACCAGCGTGCCCGGGTCGCCGGCGACGATCCTGACCTCACCGGAGGGGACACGGATGGTCACCGACGGGGTGCCATCGGTCTCGAAGCGTTCGATCCGCTCACTCATGTCTCGATCCTTCCCTCGACCTTGCGCCCGACCCGACGCTTCGCCGAACTCGAGGAGAGGGTCTTGATGAGCCAGGTGTTGACCGACTCCCCCCGGTCCCTCGCGCTGTCTTCCAGAGTGGCCTTCAGTTCGGGCGGGAGCCGCAAGGTGATCCGGGCATCGAGCGAGTCTGCAGAGGGGGCTTCCGTTTCGATGGAGCGGACCCGGAGCGTGGGCTCACCCTCGGCGAGCACCACCTCCACCTCATAGCCCTCCATCTGAGCCGCCACCTCGGCGGCAGCCTGACCGGCCAGGTCGAGGGCCACCGAGCGCACGGCCGGTTCGAGTGCTGCGAGGACCGCCGACGCGGCAGCCTCCACACTCGGATCGTCGCCTGCGAGGAGAATCTGCTGTTGGACGGCCGTCTCCAGCCGGGTCATGGCGAGGCCGGTATCCACCTCACACCTCCCAGGGTGAGGAGAGGACGGTGGTCTCCATTCGGGGAACGCGCCGCCTGATGCGCCGGGCCACCACCTCTTCGCTCGCCGCCGCCATCCGGGCTTGATGGATCACCGTCACCATGTCGGGGGGATATCGCATGACGCCTCCTGGACATCTTCGTGCTGTCTTGATGATGTCATTATGATGTCATCTCTCCCGGATGTCAAGTACCGACCTTCGGCTACGCTCCGGGGAGACCCGTCCGGGGAGCTCAGAGGAAGCTGGGCTGAGAGGGCGGCCGTGTGCCAAGAGGTGCGCCTGCCGTCGACCCGTGGAACCTGATCTGGATAATGCCAGCGGAGGGAAGCGCATGACGTACAGCCCGGCCATCGTCCTCACAGGGGGCGATCCAGCACCTGTCTCGGTCGGCCCACTCCTCCCCCGGGACGCTCTCGTGATCGCAGCGGACTCCGGCATCGCAGCCGCAGATCGACTCGGCCTGACGGTGGACCTCATCGTGGGAGACCTCGATTCGGCCGACCCGGCAACCGTCGAGGCGGCCCGGGCATCCGGAGCCGTCATCGAGCGTCATCCTGTGGACAAGGACGCCACCGACCTCGAACTCGCGCTGGAGGCAGCCGCCCGCCGCGGCTGCCGGCCGATCGTCGTGGTCGGAGGGGCCTCGTTCGACCGAATCGATCACTTCATGGCAAATGCCCTGCTCCTGGCGGTCCCCCGCTTCGCATCGCTCCAGCCTCGCTGGTATGTCAAGAGCGCCCAGGTCGCTCCGGTGCACGATCGGATCGCCATCCACGGTGTTCCAGGGGACATCGTGACGCTGCTGCCGTTGGGCGGCATCGCACGCGGAGTGGTCACGGAGGGGCTCCGCTGGGAACTCGACGGTGACGACCTCGAAGCCGGCTCCACTCGCGGAGTGAGCAACGAGATGACCGGATCGGATGCGATCGTCTCGGTGCTGTCGGGAACCCTTCTCGCAATCCATACCGGAGGAACACGATGAGACGAATGGCGGTTGCAGCACTCGCACTGGCCCTGCTTGCGGGAGCGTGTGGAGACAACCCACCCGATTCGGTACGGCTGATCACCCATGAGTCGTTCGCCGTGTCCGACGACGTCCTCGCCGCCTTCACGGAGGAAACCGGCATCACCGTCGAGATCCTGGCGACGGGCGACGCAGGCCAGATCGTCAATCAGGCCATCCTGACGGCGGGCAACCCCGTCGGCGATGTGCTGTTCGGCGTCGACACCACGTTCCTCTCGCGAGCACTGGACGCCGACCTGTTCGTGCCCTATCGGGCCGGTCACCTCGACCAGGTCGCTGCGGGCGTAGCCACCGACCCCGAGAACCGGGTCACGCCGATGACCGTCGGCGACGTGTGCATCAACTACGACAAGTCCGCCTTCACCGCCACTCCCCCGCCATCCAATCTCGCCGATCTCACCGACCCCGTCTATCGCGGCATGCTGGTCGTCCAGAACCCGGCCACATCCTCACCCGGACTGGCGTTCCTGCTGGCCACCATCGCTCGCTTTGGAGAGGGAACTGCCTACCCATGGCAGGACTTCTGGGCCGACCTCAGGGCCAACGACGTATCTGTCGCAGGCGGATGGGAAGAGGCCTATTACGGGTCGTTCACCGTGGGAGGCGGCGGAGACCGCCCCATCGTCGTCTCGTACGCCTCGTCTCCCCCGGCCGAGGTCATCTTCGCCGAGACACCGCCCGACGAGGCGCCCACCGCCGTCATGATCGACGGCTGTTTCCGTCAGGTGGAATACGCAGGGATCCTGCGCGGCTCGGAAAGAGAGGACGCAGCGAGGGCGCTCATCGAGTTCATGCTGAGCAATCGCTTCCAGGAGGACGTCCCGCTCACCATGTTCGTGTTCCCGGTCCTCACCGGAGCCGAACTCCCGCCCGAATTCGTCGAGCACACCGTGATCCCGGCCGACCCGGCAGGGATCGACCCCGCACTGATCGAAGCCAACAGGGAGCGCTGGATCGAAGAATGGACCTCGATCGTTCTCCGCTGAGGCGCCGTTTTCCACTGAGAACGCCTCCCCTGCTGAGGACACGTTTGATACGCGGTGGAGTCGCCGCCCTCCCCCTGGCGTTTCTGGCCGTCTTCTTCGTCTGGCCGGTGGTCTCGATCATCTGGACCGGCCTCGCTCCCGGAGGCTCGTTCGATGGCTCACCGATCGCAAAGGTGCTCACCGACGGCGATCTGCTGTCGGTGGCCTGGTTCACCCTCTGGCAGGCTGCGCTCAGCACCGTGGTGACGATGGTGGTGGCCCTCCCCGGCGCCTGGGTGCTCTCTCGCTTCGACTTCCCGGGCCGCAGTGTGATCCGGGCGGCGGTGACGGTGCCCTTCGTGCTGCCCACCGTCGTCGTCGGCACGGCGTTCCTCGCGCTGCTCGGGCCGTCGGGTGCGCTCGGCCTCGATCTCGAGGGCACCGTATGGGCGATCCTGGCCGCCCACGTGTTCTTCAACTACGCGGTCATCGTCCGCACGGTCGGCGGTTTGTGGTCGCATCTCGATCCCCGTCTCGAAGAGGCCGCACGGGCGCTCGGAGCATCACGCTGGCAGGCGTTCCGCACCGTCACGCTCCCGCTGCTGCGACCTGCGCTGGCGGCCGCGGCGTCGCTGGTGTTCCTGTTCACCTTCACCTCCTTCGGCGTGATCCTGGTCATCGGGGGCGGACTCAGCACGCTCGAGGTGGAGATCTACCGCCGCACCACCCAGTTGTTCGACCTACCCACCGCCGCAGTGCTCGCCATCATCCAGATGATCGGCGTGACATCGGTGCTGGTGGCCTACAGCCGGTACCAGGAGCGCCGCAGCACCGAAATCAGCCTGCGCCCCGCAGCCGAAGTCGCCCGCCGTCCCCGGGGGTGGCGCGAATGGTCGATCGTTGGAGGGGTGCTGGGTTCGATGGCCCTTGTGCTCGGGACCCCCATTGCCCTCCTCATCGAGCGGTCATTCCGGACGGCCGACGGATATGGACTCGCCTTCTACCGATCGCTCGATGAGATGGGCAGGGGCACCACTCGATACGTCGATCCCGTGGCTGCGATCGGCAACTCGCTGGGATTCGCCGTCATCGCAGGCCTCATCGCCCTCGTCATCGGGTTGGCTGCAGCATCCGTCGTCGCCTACCGGTCGAGCAGAGCCTCGCGATGGTTCGACGCCCTCCTGATGCTGCCGATGGGCACCTCGGCGGTCACCATCGGGTTCGGCTTCCTGGTCGCTCTCGATGCCCCGATCGACCTGCGGGCGTCGATCGTCCTGGTGCCGATCGCCCACGCTCTGGTCGCCATCCCGTTCGTGGTGCGTTCGGTGGTCCCTGTAATGCGCTCGGTCAGGGAACGCCTCAGGGAGGCCGCCGCAGTGCTGGGGGCGTCACCGGGCAGGGTGCGCAGGGAGATCGACGTGCCCATCGTCGCCCGGGCGGCGGCCGTCGGCTTCGGGTTCGCCATCGCCGTGTCACTGGGCGAGTTCGGCGCCACGGCCTTCATCGCACGACCCGACACGACCACCCTTCCGGTGGCCATCTTCAGGGCACTCGGACTGCCTGGCGCCCTCAACTTCGGAAGGGCAATGGCCATGAGCACCATACTGATGGTGGTGACGGCAGCCGCGGTCCTGGTGGTCGAACGGTTCCGTGCACCGGGAACGGGAGAGTTCTGATGCTCGAAGTACGCGACGGGGCCGTCCGCTTCGGTGAGACGCCGGCACTCGACGGCGCCTCCATCCTGGTCCCCGATGCGCAGACGATTGCGATCCTGGGACCGTCCGGATCGGGGAAGACGACGCTCCTGAGAGCCATTGCAGGTCTCCAGCGGCTGGACTCCGGGGCGATCCTTTGGGACGGCGACGACATCACATCGGTGCCAGCCCACCGCCGAGAGTTCGGCCTGGTGTTCCAGGACTTCGCTCTCTTCCCGCATCTCGATGTCGGCCGCAACGTCGAGTTCGGGCTCCGGATGTCGGGGATCGCCCCTGGAGAGCGTGCAGAACGCGTCACAGAGGCGCTGGCCAGGGTGGAACTGGCCGGGTACGAGCGGCGGCCCGTCTCCACCCTGTCGGGAGGCCAGGCACAGCGCGTGGCGCTTGCCAGAGCGCTGGCACCGCGACCACGCCTGCTGCTGTTTGATGAACCGCTCGGCTCGTTGGACAGGGCGCTGCGCGAGCGGCTCACGGCCGAGTTGGCCGGCCTGCTCGAGGGCCTGGCTGTGCCGGCTGTCTATGTGACCCATGACCAGACCGAGGCGTTTGCCG